>NZ_DAOMOZ010000011.1:0-46143 GCF_035444585.1 Agriterribacter sp. | reverse complement strand
CAGGATGATTCTTTTAAAAAATATTTTGATGAAAATAAGGTAAACGGAAGTTTTGCCCTTTTTGATAACGGCAGGGGAAAGTTCGTGATCTACAACCTTAAAAGGGATACCACCCGTATGCTGCCCGCGTCTACGTTTAAAATAGTAAATGCCCTTGTTGCCCTGCAAACCGGCGTGGTAACAACAGACAGCACCATTATTAAGTGGGATGGTGTACAAAGAAACATAAGCAACTGGAACCAGGATTTAAGTCTGGCACAGGCTTTCCGCTACTCTTCCGTTCCGCATTTCCAGGAGATAGCCCGGCGTATAGGAAGAGATACGATGCAGAAATGGATAGACAGCCTTAAATACGGCAATATGAAAATTGGCCCGGCAATTGATTCTTTCTGGCTGGATAACTCGCTTCTGATATCCCCCGACGAAGAACTGGGATTGGTTAAAAAGCTATATTTCGACCAGCTCCCTTTTAGAAAAGGGGTGCAGAAAGCAGTGAGGGACATGATGTTACAGGAAGACAACAGCAACTATACAATAAGCTATAAAACAGGATGGGGGTTCAACAATGAAGATCATGCTGTAGGATGGGTAGTGGGATGGATAGAGGAGAACCGGCACCCCTATTTTTTTGTGCTGAACATCGAAACTGCAGACCCCGAAGCCGATATCCCGGCAATCCGTCTCAATATCCTCAAGGGTATACTTAAGCAGAAGGGATTTTTTGAGGGGAAGATGTAGAAAGGTGAGACGTGAATTGTGAATGTTTGTGCAATAAATAATCTGCTCATTGTTAGTATGTTTTAGCTGAAAGCTGAGGGCTCAAAGCTACCGTTAATATTTTTTCCGTTGATACGTTTTGAACATACCGAACATTTGTTGTTGCTGTTGCTGATCCCGGTACTGGCATTGCTGTTCAGGTCAGTGCTTCGCTGGAAGAAATCAACCATAAAAAAAATCGGCGATGAAAGGCTGGTAAAACAACTCATTTATGGTTTTTCGCCCCGCAGGTACCTGGCCAGGTTCATTATTGTACTGCTGTCCTTTAGCTGCATCATTATTGCGGCAGCCAACCTCCAGTCTGCAACTCGGACCCAAGAGATAAACCGCCGGGGAATAGATGTTATGATCGCCCTGGATGTAAGCAGGAGCATGCTTGCAGAAGACATTAAACCCAGCCGGTTGGAAAAGTCCAGACAATTTATAAGCAAGCTGATGAATAAGCTGGAAAATGACCGGGTTGGACTGGTCATTTTTGCGGGCAGGGCATACATGCAGATGCCGCTTAGCTCCGATCATACGGCTGCAGGATTGTATGTAAGCAATGCCGGCCCTGATGCAGTACCCACCCAGGGTACGGTTATAGGCGACGCATTACAAGTATGCAACAGCGGGTTTAATGCAAAAGATAAAAAATACAAAGCAGTAGTGTTGATAACGGATGGCGAAGACCATGACGAAGAGGCTGTTAAAACGGCAAAGCAGTTGGCTCAAAACGGGGTGGTAATACAAACGGTAGGGGTGGGCACAACCCAGGGGTCTCCCATTTTGAACCCCATTACGGCCGAAAGCAAGCGCGACCTGCACGGCAATATCATAATATCCAGGCTCAATGAACAGGAACTGATAGATATCGCACATGAAGGCAGCGGCATTTACCAGCAATTGAATGATATAGAAACGGTGGTAGATAAAATAACGGAACAGTTTGCAGGCATGGAGCAAAAAACGATCCGGGATAACCGTTTGCTGAACTACCGCAGCTTTTTCCAGTGGTTCCTGGTACTGGCCTTTGCGGGGCTTGCCGGCGAATTGTTCATCAGCGAAAAAAAGAAAACCCCTTAGTATGAAGCTGGTCCTGTTGCATGTAATAATGCTTGTATCCTGCGCTCAGGCTTTTTCGCAGCATATAAACCGGCTGATCGGAAAAGGCAACGAAGCTTACCGCCTCCGGCAATACGAAAAAGCCGTGGCGGCTTATGAGGAAGCATTGAAAACAGATCCCCACAACGTGATCGCTTCGTATAATATGGGCAACGCCCTCTTTAAAAATAAAAAATATGAAGAAGCAGCTATTGTTTTTGATAAAGCTGCCCGGTATGCTACCGATAAAAAGCTGCAATCGCAGCTCCTGTACAATAAAGGAGTGGCTTTAACACAGCAAAAAAAACTGGAGGAAAGCATAGCAGCTTATAAGCAAACCCTCCGCATCAATACCTCCGATACACTTGCCCGTGAAAATCTGCAAAGAGCAATAAACGAGCAGAAGCAACAACAGCAGCGGCAAAATCAAAAGGAGCAAAAAGAAAAAAGAGAAAACCAGCCAAAGCCCCGGCCCAATAAGCTCAATAAGCAGCAGGTGGAACAATTGCTTAAAGCACTGGAAGAGCAGGAAAGAAAATTACACGATAAAATGATGAAAAAAGCCCCGGCTCCCGGACAACCCGACAAAGACTGGTAATATGATAAAGGATACCGCCAGGCAATCGTCCCGAACAGGATTATTGTTGTTTCCGGTACCTGGCCAGGCTTACCAGCAGCACACCGGCCAGTATAACAACAAGCCCCGTAATTTGCAGGGCCGAAATTTTTTCACCGGCAAAAAAAACACCCAGCAGTACAGCTACAACAGGGTTTACATAAGCATGCGTGCTTACCTGCGTGGCCGGACGAACTTTTAACAGCCATACATAAGCACTGTACCCCAGCAAAGAGCCCATAGTGATAAGGTATAAAACCGCCAGCCAGGCTGAAGTTGAAACTTCGTGCCAGTTAAAGTCATTCCAATCGCCCCGTATGCTACCGGTAACAGCATATGCCAATCCTGCCCCCATCATTTGCCAGCCGGAATTAACTGCACCTGTGAATGTAACAGGCTTGTATTTGGAATATAAAGAACCGGCCACCCAGGAAACAGAGCCAATAACCAATACGCCTATAGAAATTACTTCCCATTTATCGCCATTCCCCGACAGTGCATCGCCCATATTTTCTTTGAACAAAAAAATGATGCCGGTGAACCCCGTTACCAGTCCGGCTATAATACTCGGGCTGGTAAAGTTAGCCCTCCACCTGCCGTAGTCGAGCAGCACGAACCAGATAGGCGCCGATGCAAGGAAAACCGCTACCACGGAACTGGCTAAAAACTGTTCCGACCAGGCTACAGCGCCATTTCCTATAAAAAGTAAGAGGAACCCGATAAAAAAAGCGAATAGTATATCTTTCCATATAAACAGCTTTTCGCCGTTGGCCAGGCACCAGCCTGTCATAAGCAAACCGGCTGTAAGGAAACGAAATGTTCCCATCACTGTTACCGGCATATCCTGTATGGCCATTTGAATAAAAAAATAGGTGGATCCCCACACAATATAAATAACTGCAAAAGCAGCTATTATTTTTGCTGCAGAAATTGGCGGTGCTGAGCTCTCTTCCATTCTCCCTGGTCTTTTAATTGATAGGCATACTTCATTGCCGCAAGCGATCATTGGTGTGTTAACGTGCTGTTCCCACCGGAAAGGAAATCCCGGGGTATTTGAGTGGCAAACCTATATGAAAATATTCATTATTATAGAAACGGTTGGGTAAGTTTATATCTTTCCCTGCAAATTATTTATACTCCAGTATAAATTCATTGCCGTTTTCATTCATCAATGAGGGGTAACCTAAACTATTATACACATAGGTGGTTTGGGAAGTACTGCTTACGCCCTGTGCAGACAAAGGATAAATATTGTAATTAACAGAGATCGTTTCTGTGATATTGTTCTCATTTACCGAGAATGGAATATTTTCTATGCTGTGATAAACCTCCCTGTACGGGTTTTTTTTGTTATCGTACTTATAACTGTATTTAAAGGCAGGCACCGGTTCTGCATTAGACTGGTTTATGCTATACGCCTCACTCTGCGCTACATTGTTGCCTTTGTACGTGTAGATCGTATATCCGAGCAATTCCCCGTCGGCCGAATACCGGGTCTGCTTAACAGGGCGCCCCGGATCATCATATGAAAAAACCGTAAAAGATCTCAGCTCATAATCGTCGCCTGTTTTCAGGTAATGATTTCTTTGTATGATCCGGTTTCCGCTGTATTCAAAGCGGGAACGGCTGTATTGGTACTGGGTGGAAAATGTGCTGCTTGAAAAATCCACCTGGTCATCAGTTTGAATCAATTCGTCCCTTTCATACGTGTATGTTGTTTTGGAAAATATCAGCCCTGCTGCATAATCTTTATAGCTGATGCGGGTTTTGATGTTTCCGCTTTCATTGTAAATGTTTTCCTCCTGTATAATATCTCCCCCGTTCACTTTTACAAATTGCAGCTTCGCGCCTGAAACGTCACGCCGGATCTCCCCGTCTTTTGTACAGCTAAAAATAAGGAGAACCAGGGCGGGTATATAGAATTGTCTTTTCATAAACAGTGCCTCTTATATTTAAAACACTTTATTGACATTGCTGTCACTTATAACGTTGCACCTTCGGATTTCGGATCCCCCGCTTCCCTCAACACATTTTCAATCCTGCTTTTCAATGTATTGTAATCTGTATATCCTTTGGCTACAACATAGAACCGGTTGTCGGTCACCTGCAAAAACACAGCGGGGAAGCCGGTTACCTTAAGCTGTTTGCACAGCGCAAACTCGTAATATGCTTTTTCTTTGTATTCTGCACTATGCAGCTTTTCATAAAATGCACCTGCGGGTATCTGATATTCATCCAGCAAATGACGGTACGCTTCATCATCGCACAGATCCCGGCCTTCAAAATGCAGGGCATACTGAAGAGCGGATGCGAAGGGAACGGCAAGCCGGGGATGCCCGGCTTTGATCACACACAAGGCGATAGCCGGCTTTTCCGAATGCGGGAACCAGTCGCTGTTGCCGGGGTTATTGATGTGCCACAGATAATCTTTGCCGAACCGTATGCCCGTATGTTCTTCAACTGTTTGATATGATTCACTGATATGTTTTGCTATTGCGCTGATGTGCCGGGGTTTCTCCGGGAGGATCATCCCGCCCGACAATACTTCAAAGTCAAGGACATTGCGATAATGCTTTTCTGTTTTTTGTATAACCGGGCTAAAACCATAGCACCATCCGCAATAGGCATCATAACAATAAATAAGCAGGGGAATCATCCTTAATTCTTTAATGCAAAGCTGCATCATTAAGGGGCAAAAACAAAAAAGCCGGCGGTTAGCCACAGACTATAAAATAGTTTTGTTGCGTAATAAAATAATCTTTACCTTTGCGCGTCAAAATTTGAGTTTGTACAGTTCCGGTAATGAAATGATTCAATCTGCTACGCATCTTCTGCTAATAGTTCAGTCGTCCTTACTTCCCTGTTTTCTCAGATTTACATTTGTAAAACTTAATCACTTAGTATGAACATTTATGTTTCCAATTTAAGTTTCAACGTCGTAGACGAGGACTTAAAAGCTTTTTTTGAAGAATACGGAGAAGTATCTTCTGCCAGGGTTATCACCGACAAATTTACCGGCCGCAGCCGTGGATTTGGTTTTGTTGAAATGCCTAATGATGAAGAAGCTAAAAAAGCCATCAGCGAATTAGACAAAGGTGTTGTTGAAGGCAGGCCGATCACTGTTACAGAAGCCAAGCCGCGTGAAGAACGCAGCAATGATGGCGGTTACAGGCGTTCATTTGCAAACAGCAATCGCGGCGGTCGCTACTAAGATGTTATCTTCCAGGGCTGTTTAACAACGCCGGGAGAATGTCTTTTAAAGGGAGAACAATCGTTGTACAACAACATGTTCTCCTTTATTATTTTACACCCGTGGAATGCTGTATCCGTTGTGATAGGCCTTTGCCAGGTATTCTTTATTTACGGCATCATCTGTAAATCTTCCCGCAGCCTTATCCCAGGCCAGGCGCTTTCCGCTGCGAAAGGCTATGTTACCCATCTGTGCTACAATAGCCACATCAGCGCCTATCTGTATCGGGGCCGTTAATTCATCCATTTTCCCTGAACGTATTACCGACATGAAATTCTGCATATGTTTGTTGAGCCCGTTCTCGGAGGGGTTTACATGTGGTTTGCTCACTTTTTGCTTCGAATTTTTTTCTTCCATCACTTCCCAGCCTCCCCTGTCGAGCACCAGTGTACCGTTGTTGCCTACAAATGCAATACCGTGGTCGCGTCCATATTGTCCGTTATCGATACCCATGGCATGATCCCAAACCATATTAAAGTTTTCAAACTCATACAGGGTGGTAAGGGTATCAGGCGTTTCTTCGGCCAGCTCGGGATAAGCAAACCTTCCTCCCAAAGCCATAACTGTTTTAGGCACATCGGCCTTCATGCCAAAGAGCGCATAGTCTATGAGGTGTACGCCCCAGTCTGTCATTAATCCTCCTGCATAGTCCCAGAACCAGCGAAAATTAAAATGAAAACGACTGGCATTGAATGGTTTTTTGGGCGCAGGTCCCAGCCACCCGGCATAATCCACTCCCGCCGGCGGGGCGGTATTGGGGCGAACGATATCGGGCTTCATCCATCCCTGATAGCACCAAACTTTAGCTGTTCTGATATTACCCAGCTTACCGGAATGTACGAATTCAATAGCATCCCTGAAATGCTGCTGGCTTCTTTGCCACTGACCCACCTGAACAACCCTGTTGTATTTCTTTTGTGCAGCCACCATCACATTGCATTCGGTAACAGAGTTGCCGATGGGCTTTTCAACATATACATGTTTGCCCGACTGGCAGGCTTCTACCATTTGCAAACAATGCCAGTGGTCGGGCGTACCTATAATCACGGCGTCAACATCCCTGTTATCCAGCAGTTTGCGGTAATCCCCGTAAACTTTTACTTTAGCGGCATCCACATTCAGGGCAGCCAGCTCTTTTAAGCGTTTATCCAGCACATTTTTATCCACGTCGCACAAGGCCACGAGGTTTACACCCGGCACTTTTAAGGCGGCTTTTGTATCCGACCAGCCCATTCCGTTAATGCCTATGGCGCCGATATTGATCTGGTCGGCAGACCCTGCTCCTTTTCTGTGAAAAGCAAACACATCAGGAGAAAACGCCGACAATATAAGGCCGCCGGCCGCTATGCGTGAACCGTTAATTAAAAATTTTCGTCTGCTGGACATGATCTATGGGTTTAAAAATTGATTAAATAAAAAGTTGGAATCAGCCGACAAGGTTTTTGCTGATGTATTGATAGCTTTTTTTAATGCTTTCCAAAGGGGGTCCGGGGCAAACATCCTGTTCTACGAAATAATGCTGCATTCCGGCTTCTTTGGCATGAGCGAATATTTTTTTAAAATCTATAACGCCGTTACCCACTTCTGTAAAAAATCTCTTACCGGTGTTATCCATATCTTTTACATGCCAGAGTGGAAAACGGCCGGGATGTTGCTTAAACATTTCAACGGGATCTTTACCGGCAAAGCTGGCCCAATACAGATCGATCTCAAATTTTACCAGCTCCGGATCAGTTTCTTTTAACAGTATATCAAAGCCCTGCTGTCCGTTCATATCAGCAAACTCGAAATCATGGTTATGATAGCCGAATTGTATCCCTGCCTTTTTGCACGCTTCTGCAGCCACATTGAACTGTGCAGCAATTTTCTTATAGTCGTCTATTGATTTTCTTTCTGTATCCAACAGGTATGCCACCACCATGTATTTTTGTCCTGCAGTTGCTGCGTCTTCAATTGCTTTTTGCCAGTTTTCCGACAGGCCCGCCAGCATATAATGGCTACTGGGATGAGCAAGCCCGTTTGCTTTTAGCAAGGCGGAAAATTCCTTAGGCGACATTCCAAAATACTTCCCCGAATTATAGCCGAACGATTCCACTTCCTTATAGCCTATAGCGGCCACTTTTTCAATAACGGTTTTCGGGTCCTTTGATATATCGCCGCGAAGCGTATAAAGCTGTACTCCTATTTGCCGGTTTACTTTAAGCAAAGAAGAAGGGCTTACCAAAGCCGCAACGGAGAATAAGCCGGTTTGTTTGATAAATGCTCTTCGGGTGGTCATGGCATGGATGGTTTAAGAAAATGAAATTAACGAAAAATCCAGCCCTTTTCATTAAATCCATTTACTTACGGCTGCATTCATCAGGCATGGGTACAATCACTTTCGTGACAATGATCTGCCTTGCGGCATAAACGGTAATTGAGGTAATGTGCGGCAATGATCAAAACAACTGCAGGGATCAGAAGCCATATGTGATAGCTGTGAAACAGCTCTTTCAGCAGGAGAAAGGAAATTCCGCCGCTAAAAAAAACTACGGGCAGGGTTTTGTGATGATGCTTTTTATAACCGTGGTACAAAGCATACATACCAACAACAAAGGCCAGCCCGATCATACAATATTCGAAGAAATAATTGTGAATAATATTGATCCCGAAAACGGGTAAACTGGTGAGCATCAGCGGTAATATGGCACAATGAATGGCACAGGCTAAAGAAGCAGTAATACCAAGGGCATCGTAATTGATCCTGAACATAGGTATAATTAAAAATGGCAGCAAATATATAAAAATTATGCAACTTTGTTGCATTTAAATAATTGCAGCAAAACACGCAACGGGTCAGGCATTTTATTATAAGAAGGAACATACCACTTACAGTTGTAACTTTGCGAAGTATAAAATGCTTATTGTATGAAGCGAAAAACGTGGCTCTATCTGTCTTTTTTTGTTTTGCTTTTCGGTGGGTTCTATGTTTTTTTATCTGCTACCATAGACTCCTCAAAGTCGCGTTTGCCTGTATTGAATATCGTCAGGCCCTTTTCGTTCGAAAGGCAGGATGGCCGGCACATAACCGGCAGGGATGTGGCCGGCAAAGTATATGCTGCAGAATTCTTTTTCACAACCTGCGAAGGTATTTGCCCTAAAATGAACAGAAATATGAAAAAGGTATCCGATCAGTTCAGGGATGAAAAAGATTTCCTGATCCTTTCGCACACCGTTGATCCGGAAACCGATAGCGTGGCAAGGTTAAAATTGTATGCCGATTCACTGGGGGCAGATACAAAAAGCTGGTGGTTCTTAACAGGAAGCAAAGACAGCCTGTATAAAGCTGCCAGAGAAAGTTATATTTTAGATGATCCCAATAACAATGCTACCAACATTGACGAGCAATTTATACATACACAATTTTTTGCATTGGTTGACAGGATCGGCCAGGTAAGGGGAATTTATGACGGTTTAAAAAAAGATGAAATAGAAAAACTGATCACCGATATTAAGGATCTGTTAAATGAGAAGCCGGCCGGATAATGTCATATAATGCTATTCTTCTAAATAAAACAGGTATGGAACCACATATTGCAGATTTATTAAGAAAGAACCAGTTAAGTATAACAGCCAGCAGAAGAAACATACTGGAACTTTTTTTACAAAGCGGCAGCGCACTGGCACACCATGATATAGAATCAAAAACAGAAGAAAAATACGACAGAGTGACGGTATACCGAACTTTGCAGACATTTATGGAAAAGGGGATCATTCATACCATTCCCACCCCGGATAATTCCATTAAGTATGCTTTGTGCAAAGACAATTGTGAAGAGGGTCATCACCACGACGATCATGTACATTTTATGTGTACCAAATGCGGTATTACTACCTGCCTTGAAGACGTGCATGTACCCGAAATTAAGCTGCCCCGCGGATACAAGACCCGTCAAACCGAAGTTGTTGTGAGCGGTTTGTGCAAAGCATGCAGTTGAACAAATTGAAAAATCAATATGCAGAACCCCAATTTAAATACTGATAAAGCAGCGCTGACCCCGGTTGAAAAAGAATTTGAAAATAATATACGCCCTAATGAAATAGCAGATTTCAGCGGACAGGATAAGGTTATTGAAAACATCAAAATTTTTATCAAAGCAGCGAAGATAAGAGGTGAGGCCCTGGATCATATTCTTTTTCACGGGCCACCCGGACTGGGTAAAACTACATTGAGCCGTATAGTGGCTAATGAATTAGGGGTACATATTAAAGAAACTTCCGGACCTGTAATTGAAAAGCCTGCCGACCTTGCCGGCCTGCTTACCAATCTTCAACCCAATGATGTATTGTTCATAGATGAAATACACCGCCTGAGTACAGTGGTAGAAGAATATCTTTATTCGGCTATGGAAGATTACCGCATTGACATAATGATAGATACCGGTCCCAATGCCCGCAGTATACAAATCAACCTCAGTCCCTTTACGCTGATCGGAGCAACCACCAGGAGCGGATTACTGACAGCGCCGCTTCTTTCCCGCTTTGCCATTAAATCCAGGCTTGAATATTATGATGCTGTTGTGTTAGAAAAAATAATTACGAGGTCTGCCGGGATATTGCAGATAGGCATATCTGAAGCGGCGGCAACAGAAATTGCGGGGCGAAGCAGGGGTACACCGAGAATTGCCAATGGATTGCTGAGACGGGTGAGGGATTTTGCGCAGGTATTAAATGACGGTATCATAGATGAAGGCATAACACTGCACGCGCTGAAGGCCTTAAATGTGGACACCTACGGGCTGGATGAAATGGATAACCGGATCCTTTCCACTATTATTGAAAAGTTCAAGGGCGGCCCTGTAGGCATTACTACCATCGCCACAGCCGTTGGCGAAGAACAGGGCACTTTAGAAGAAGTGTATGAACCTTTTTTGATCCAGCAGGGCTTTATTATGCGTACTTCAAGAGGCAGGGAGGCAACCCCCAAAGCGTATGAGCACCTGGGGAAAATTTTTTCGGGGAAGAATCTTTTATTTTAGAATACTGCCGGTTGCGTTCATTGTAAATGGTACGACATTTGCAAAAGAAGGGATATCTTAAGCGCCAAACCGGTTCCCGACACCATCTTAATAAATCGTATCGTTTTTAGCTTGCAACCTTTTGCAACAATAATCGTCAATAGTATGTTCACTTTTTCAACAGCAGAAATGAGCACAACAAAAAGGCAACCATCATTATTGATCTGTATTGTAATGGACCTGCTTGGGTATGCAAGCTATGCCCTGCCTTTTTGGGGTGAGTTTGGAGATATGCTTTGGGCTCCTGTATCGGGGCTGATCTTTTATAAGCTATTTGGCGGATGGAAAGGTGCGGCAGGCGGGTTCCTGAATTTCGTGGAAGAACTGTTCCCCGGTCTTGATTTTATCCCCAGCTTTACCATAATGTGGCTCATAAAATACTTTGGCAAAAAACAGCAAATCAAATCAATCCAACCCATATAAAGCTAAAGCGCTTCAATTTGTTTGAAGCGCTATTTTTATCCTAAAAACCAATATGCCATCCATTGGCTCAGAAAACCTGCGATCAATCCAATCACAATATCTCCCATCCGGTGATCGGAAACAATAAGGCGTGAGGTACAGGTTATGCCCGCAATGAAAATAGCGATTGCCAGGGGAATATTTACAAAGCCCGAAGAGGTAAGCAGCAGAACAGTAAACAATCCCATTAAGCCACCCGCTCCGGTAGCATGCATGCTTATTTTAAAAAAGATATTTGCAATAAAATCAATGATCACAGCCAGAAAAATACCGAGGCTCATTTGAGCCATAATTACAGGGATCCCGGGTTTATTCCTGAATACATAAAAAGTCCAGAAAAAGAATATCATGCTTATGGCATAGAGTATGATCCTTTCCTTTTGTGTTTTGAGATAAACAGACTGAACAAACCCCAGCGCTTTGCATAAAAGCACAGATAGCAGAGGGAAAAAGATACTATTGATGATGTAAATAAACAGTACCTGTGTTTTTCCCAATGTATTCATCCCGATAAAATATTCAGGATCAATGTAAATAAGGTACACGGCCATATACAATCCAACCAGCAGGGGATGAAAAAGCCAGGAAAAAAAATAGGCGCCTTTTCTTACGGCAGGCAATGCCGCAGCAGCATCAGAAACAATGGAACCATTCATAATTGTTTTCTTAAACGTGCTACCGGAATATTCATTTGTTCCCGGTATTTGGCAACTGTTCTCCGGGCTATATTATAGCCTTTCTGTTGCAGCAGTTCCGTAAGCCGTTCATCGCTCAGTGGTTTCTTCTTGCTTTCTCCTTCTACCATGTCACTCAGTATTTTTTTTACTTCGCGTGTAGAAACCTCTTCACCACTGTCTGTGCTTAAAGATTCACTGAAAAAGAATTTAAGCCTGTAGGTACCAAATTCGGTTTGTACAAACTTGCTGTTGGCTACCCGGCTTACCGTGGAAATATCCAGGCCTGTACGTTCAGCAATATCTTTTAAGATCATGGGCTTTAATGTGGTTTCATCACCTGTAAGAAAAAACTCATACTGGTAATCCATTATGGCATGCATGGTAGTAAGCAGCGTATTTTGCCTTTGCTTAATGGCATCAATAAACCACTTGGCCGCGTCAATTTTCTGTTTAATAAAGATAACCGCTTCCTTCTGGCGCTTATCCTTTTTGCTTCCCCGGTCATATTCTTTAAGCATATCCCTGTATCCCTCGCTGATGCGCAGGTCGGGTGCATTCTTTGAATTGAGCGTGAGCTCCAGCTTATTGTTATTGTTGTGAATAAAGAAGTCGGGAATGATATAGCTTTCTCCTTTATTGGTATCGCCTACATTTCCGCCGGGTTTTGGGTTAAGCCGGATGATCTGGTTGATAGCAAGCTTCAGGTCTTCATCGGTGAGGTTCAGACCTCTTTGTATCTTTTCGTAATGTTTTTTGGTAAACTCATCAAAATAGTCCGAAAGTATGCTAATGGTGATGTCCACCTCCTGCCCTTCTTCTTTTTTTCGCTCCAATTGCAGCAACAGACATTCTCTCAGATCCCCGGCACATATTCCGGGCGGATCAAAATGCTGTATTTTTTTTACCAGCAACGCTATTTCCTCTTCTGTGGCAATAATATTTTGCCGGAAAGCAAGGTCATCAGCAATGGCGCCATAATCCCTTCTCAGGTATCCATCGTCATCTATGCTCCCCACAATATGCTCAGCAACTTTTCTTTGCTTTTCGTCTAAATTGAGCATGCTGAGCTGTTCCAGCAAAGATTCATGAAAGGTGCTTTCAATTTTAAAAGGCAGTGTTTGTTTCTCGTCAATTTCCGGATAGTTCTCGTCTTTTAACCTGTAGTCAGCTACATCATCATCTTCACCCAGGTAATCGCTTATGTCGATATTATCATATTCATCTTCGCTGCCCTCTGCTTCAAAATCTTCTTCCTTATCACTTTCAAATTCATCAACGAGTTCTCCCTCGCCGGCATCATGATCTTCTTCGGCTGCCTCAAGTGCAGGATTCTCTTCCATCTCCTCTTTAATCCTTTCTTCCAAATTGGCCGTAGGCACCTGCAGCAATTTCATGAGTTGAATTTGCTGTGGTGATAGTTTTTGTAACAGCTTTTGTTGTAAACTCTGACTCAGGGCCATAGTCAAATAATAATTATTGGAATCTGGTAAAATAAACCGAAAAAAAGGAACGCGCCTCCACAAAAATCAGGCCGTAAATTTAAGCACAAAACGCGTTAACATCATCCTTACCTGCAATGTTTTATTGGGATGTTAACAATTCTTTCTTATTTGAGCGGAGACATTATTCCCTTGCAGCCCGGCTGGTGTAGTTTATCAGAGGGAGAACGATGAGCAATAAGGAAAAAGAAGCCTGAGTGAGCATGCGGCAAAAATAATTTTCCACATCCGGCATTCAAACAAGCATATAGCCCGGCTTAACACTAAATTCCTTCTTCTACCGTTATTTAAACAACAGGGATTTTATAATTGATCTCTATTTTGGTGTACACTTATCAACGGTTCTTTTAGTTTTGAACAAAACATTACATTAGCGGAGAAATTATTATGGATCAGCCTGGCATTATTTCTAACGTGTTAACCCGATGCTGCAAATAACAGATTATGAACCTGAGGCCACTTACAAACATATCTATACTGCTGGTTGAAGACAACGAAATGAACACACTTTTGGCTTCAGCTATAATACAAGGAACCGGGGCAAAGGTTACCGAAGCCGATAATGGCATGGATGCCGTTCAGCTTTTGCGAAACCGGACTTTCGACCTTGTATTGATGGATCTGCACCTGCCTGTTATGGATGGATTTGAAACAACCAGGTTCATCAGAAAGAATATTTCCGGAACCATTCCTATAATTGCCATAACTGCTAATGTAGTTAATGGAGAAGAAGAAAGGTGTATTGAAGCCGGAATGAATGCATTCATTTCAAAGCCTTACACCGAAAAGGACCTGCTTGATAAAATTGCTACCTGCATCCCATTTAAAAATGGTATAGCTGATAAAGCGATCTCAACAACAGCTGCTGATCCCTCATCTGCCCTTTACAGCCTGTCCTTCCTTGAAGATATAAGCAAAGGCAACAACGGTATATTACAACAAATGATTCTTGTGTTTACCGAACAGGTGCCTTTGGCAGTAAATCAGCTTAAAATTGCATACAACAATCATAGCTTCGGTGAAATGCATGCTATTGCACATCGGATAAAGCCTGATATAGATAACCTGAATATCACTTCATTAAAAGACAGTATCAGGGAAATTGAATGGTATGCCGAACAAAAAAAGAATGGCCCTCTGCTTAAAAATCTCATTGTAAACCTGGATGCTACCATCCAGCAGGTAGTGAGGGAATTAAAAGTAAACGTGCTGCGGTAAACAATCTCTTCTTTTTCAGCGAAAAATTGAAATGCGCCCCAATAATTTCATTATTGCATTCTTTTCATTATATTTATTAAACATTCATTTATAATGAACGAGTTTGATAACCTCAATGATGAAGAACGCCTGAAAGCAGAGAACGAATTTCTGAAGATGAAGCTTATGCTGGAAAACGGCGCCCGGTTTGAGAAATCGGAAGATGACGCTGCTCTGTCCCCGCAGGTAGAAAATGAATTCCTCAATTATATCCAGGCATTTGAGCGCCAGTCTCAGAACCCCAGATACATAAAGGTTTTTGATAAGATAGGCCGGCCATCGCATTTTAAGCCGGTATCTGAAATACCTGACGATAAAATAAAAGCGGCCTGGGAAACGCTGCAGGAATATCTGAACCGGTACCGGATCAACCTGGATGTATGCAGCCCGAATATTTCTGTTCGTGAGCTGTATCGTTTTACTACCGAAGAATTATTTGAGCAGGAAATGGGGGATATGGATATACCCGGTATGACGCATGGATTTATTTACGATGAGTTTTACCCCGATCATCAGTACGATAATACAAGATACGCTGTTGAAGATTGCATAGCATATATTCTTAAAAAAATACCTTTTGACTATATGCCCTGCTTCAGGAAAGAGGACCTCCGGTTGAATGATCACTACCCGCTTTCGGAAGATGCCTTTAAATTACTGGTGAACCGGTTCAAAGAAGCATATGATACAATGGAGGATATTGAGGTCAGCGATGGATTGTGCACCATCAACGATAAAGCATGTGTGGTAAAAGGCAGCTATGCATTAACTGCAACCGTACAAAATGATGCGGTAAATTTAAATGGCGACTGGGAAGTATATTTTGAGCTGGATGAACAATCAGGCTACTGGTACATTTGGAATGTACAAATAGACGGTATCCATTTTTGACATGTTACTGTTGTTTTGTTGTAATTAATGCTTCAGCCCTCTCAGCAAACCACCGATCAGTTGCAATGCATTTTCTATTACCTGCTCATTGCCCACCGGTATTTTTAAATAGGTTTGTCCTGAAACCTTATCCTTCTCCGTTAGCTTGTTAACCAGTTGTTTTGTACTTTCCGGGCTACTGAGCGATTTTGCCAGTTGCTCAAAAAAGGACACCCCTGTCTGGATAACCCGGTCTTCAGCAGGCATGGCTTTTATCTTTTCCTCTTCGGGCTCATGGATACCGCCTGTTATTTCACCGTCAAACAATTCCGGTTGTGCGGGAGCGGTAGTCATTTCCTTCTCTGCATTCCTTTCCGCAGTTTCTGACACGGATAGTTCCGCTGCGCCGGGTATGTCGCCGGTAACCGATTCCACCGATTGCATAAACCGGTTGAATTTTTGTCCGCCCAGGAAAATATTATTATCGCCGTCATCCAGTATGCCTGCAGCCACTCCTTTTTTAAATTTCAGCACTTCCAGCATTTTTTCTTCAATGGTCCCTTTGGCCACGAGGTTGATGACGCTTACATTTTTCTTTTGCCCCAAACGATAGATACGGCCGATGCGTTGCTCCAGTATGGCCGGATTCCACGGAATATCCAGATTGATTATACAGGAAGCAGCCTGCAGGTTTAAGCCTACCCCGCCGGCATCGGTTGAAAGGAACACCTTACAGGCAGGATCGTTATTGAATTGTGTAAACAAAGCCTGCCGGCTTTTGGAGGGTATTCCCCCATGAAGATACTGATAGCCGATCCCTTTGGCCGTAAGCATTTGCGATACCAGCCTTGTCATCCGCTCCCACTGGCTGAACACCACTACCTTTTCTTCCTTCATACCAATGATCTCATCCAGCATATTTTCCAGTTCGTCTAACTTGGTTTGGTAATTGGTTTCCTGGTCAATGATATAGGTGCTGTCGCAAACCATGCGCATCATGTTCAGGTTATTGAGCAACCGCTGCCTGTCTTCTTCTCTCAGGAACTTCATTCTTTTCCACTTATGCACCAGTTTGGCCACGATCTCCCTGAACTCATCATGCATTTGCATCTGCTCATCTGTTAAGGGAATGAGCAGGTTTTTATCCATGCGGGAGGGCAGTTCTTTCAGCACTTCTTTTTTAGTGCGCCGCAGCATTACATCTTTCAGCAGTTCACCAATTTTATTAAGATCTTTGTATCCCGTAACCTTCCCCGTTTCATCGGTTATCTGGTGCTGCTGCAAAAAATGATGAAGCGAACCCAGCAAATAAGGATTTACGATCTGCATCAGGGAATACAGCTCTTCAATATTATTTTCCACCGGTGTGCCGGTAAGCACCAAAGCATGGGGCGTTTTAATACGTTTGATCTTAGCGGACGTTTTTGCCCGCCAGTTCTTTATGCGTTGCGCCTCATCCAGTATCAGCATGTCGGCCTGCATTTCATTCAGGTAGCTGTAATCGTTAGCCGCCACATTATAGCTTACTATAAAATAATCGTACGCCTCGTTTGCATAGAGCTTCATCCGCATCATGAGGTTCCCCTCTACCACGCATATTTTTTTATTCTCCGTGAATTTTTCAATTTCGCTTTTCCATTGATATTTCAACGATGTGGGACAAACGATAATGGCTTTGGCGATCTTATATTCGTGCCGCATGACTTCGGTAGCCGATATGGCCTGCAGGGTTTTACCCAGCCCCATATCATCGGCAAGTATACAACGGCCGGCGGCTACGCCGAATAATATGCCGGTTTGCTGATAAGGGAACAGCTTCACTTTACTTATATCACTCAACAGTCGTATACCTTCTTTTTGTATCAGTTGCCTGCGTTGCATAAAACCCCGTTCCTGCAGGATAAATTCCAGCGCATCATCATAACAGCGGAAGCCGTTGTTCAACTTTGAAGCCTTTATCAGGAACTGTTCAATATGCATCAACGCCTCCGGCTTCAATACACCTTCTTCGTTAAAGTACGGGCGGGAGAGCAATGCGAATTTTTTGCTTTCCTCTGTGCCTATCCGCAGCTTAACACTCCTCTGGCCGCGGTAATCAAGATATACAGAAGTATAGGCCGGGGCATACGCCTGCTGCAATGCCCGGCGCAACACGGGCCTGGCATTGATCTTCAGCAGCACCGCTTCTATATGTTTGCAGGTGCCCAACTGGTTGGTCTTAAAATCGGGACAGGTGCAAAAATTCAAACTGTTGCCGGCGCTTCGTAAAGCCACCTTGTACGTGTTTTTAGAATGAGCGCTGTATACCGTATAATCTCCGTACACCAGGCCCTCATCTGATTTCTTTATGGTGAATTTTTCTTCTTCTGCTATTTGTTTCCGCAGGGCAGCCTGCCATTCCGGATTCGTCAGGTTGTCGGGCTTTCGGGTATGGGATATCCTTGCTTTTGCAGGTTTCTTTTTTGTGGTAGCTTTTTGCATGTGAATTATAAAAAGGGCAATGATAAAATGTAAATATAAAAGAGTGAAATTACCATGGATAAAACGCCTGGCGGCAGCCATTAATTAACAATTCTTCCACTTCTTTCCGGTTGTTTGAACATGATTTTAAAAAAATTTGCACTATCAAAAAATTATATCAACCTTTGCACCGCAAAACAAAATTATAAACAATATTACATGCGCCAGACAGAACAACAAATTAAAAAATCAAACGGGTTTAGTCATCCAGACTATGATACCGGTTGCGGGACATGTAATGCTGATGAATAGGTTGAATAACGAACTTGATCAAATATACGCCCCGCAAGAAATTGCGGGGTTTTTATTTTAAGTGAATATTTATAAAATAAAAATGTTGAAGTCTTTAGAACATAAACGGCTTAAGGGAAAAAGCAATGCAAAATTTTCTTTTAAAAGAGCTGAATAAGAAATGAACCCTGAAAGGAGCGTCGCAACAAAAGCACCACCAGTGCTCAAAAGCTGGTACAAAAAATCATAAAGTCACAAAAACTCCAGGTTCACAAAACAGCCCTTTGTATTACCCTGTGTCTTCGTGCCTCCGTGGTTCAAAAACAAAACAATGAACAAATTAAAAATAACAGGAAAAGAGTTACGTGCTATCGGATACCCGCAGGGCCCCGTGATCAGCGTGGCAATGAATGTGATGCAGAAAAATTACAAGCATCACTCAAAAGAAGAAGTGATGGAACTATTGAAGCTTGTACTGGAAAGCCCGGTACAATATAAAGATGACCCCGTATTGGCATTGATAACGGAGAAATTATCGCCCAAAGCACCAAAAGAGGGTGCAACGGTTTCATTGAACAACCAGGGCATACCATTCAATATATTCGGACAGGAGCATATTGAAGAAGGTGCCATACACCAGATGTATACCGCGGCTAAATTGCCGGTGGCGGTAGCAGGTGCATTGATGCCTGATGCACACAGCGGTTACGGCTTACCGATAGGCGGCGTTCTGGCAACGGATAACGCCGTAATACCCTATGGTGTGGGCGTGGATATTGGTTGCCGCATGTGCCTGAGTGTATTCGATATTGATCCGGAAGAGCTTGTGCAGCGGGAAGCTTTTTTTACAAGAACATTAAATGAAGCAACCCTTTTTGGAAGCGGTGCACAGTTTGACCGTGCATCGGATCATGAAGTGATGGAGCATTCGGCATTTTATGAAATGCCTTTGCTGAAAAGTCTGCACGGTCGTGCATGGAAACAATTGGGATCTTCCGGAAGCGGCAATCATTTCGTGGAATTCGGTGAAGTAACGATAGCCGTAAAGGATGATGTTTTGGGTATTGAACCCGGTAATTGTGTGGGATTGTTATCGCATTCCGGCTCAAGGGCATTGGGTGCTAATATTGCAAATCATTATACTAAAATTGCCATCAGCAAAAGGCGTTTACCACAGGATGCAAAAAATCTTGCATGGCTGGATATGGATGAAGAGGCGGGCATGGAATACTGGACGGCAATGAACCTTGCAGGTGATTACGCCTCCGCCTGTCACCACATCATCCATGAAAAAATAGCAAAGCAATTGGGGCGTAAACCGGTTAAGATGGTTGAAAATCACCACAACTTTGCATGGAAGGAACAATGGGAAGGGAAGGAAGTGATCGTACACCGCAAAGGCGCCACCCCCGCAGAAAAAGGTGTATTGGGCATCATTCCGGGCTCTATGACCGCGGATGGATTTATTGTAAAAGGGAAAGGCGAACCGGCGGCTGTTAACTCGGCTTCACATGGCGCGGGGCGGTTGATGAGCCGCACCAGGGCCATGCAGTCAATTACAGTAAATGCATTGCAGCAGGAGCTGAAAAAGCATGGTGTAAAGTTGATCGGCGGCGGATTGGATGAAGCGCCTTTTGCATATAAGGACATACATACAGTGATGCAAAGCCAGCGGCAACTCGTAGACGTAGTAGGGAAATTCACCCCAAAAATCGTTAAAATGTCTGCCCCCGCCAGAATGAACTCGTCGGGCTGGCGTGCCGGTACGCCTCCCTGAACTGCTGAACAGCAGGCAGGGACGGCGACGGTGCGAAGCATAAAGCATGGGGAAAGAAGGTAAGAGAAATATAGTAGGGCGTAAGCTGTATGGTGTTAAAAACAAGTGCTGTGTATCGCTGTGCCTCCCTGATTCAAACGAAAAATAAAAGTAAATTACAGTCTCAGCCAGGTATAATGCGCGTACTTTTGATTGTAATGGCACGCTTGTGGTATAACAACAACTGCGCGGCGCAGACGCAAAAAAGATATATCGGAAAATCCGGCGAATCACCCGATGCAGTAATACCCGGTGAAGCAAAATATATATTGCCCGCATTTACAGAGGGAACAGCATTTTTAAGATCAGGCGCTTCCGTAAAGCAACGTTTCAATTACAATTGCCTTTTAGATGAAATGCGGTTTTTAAATCCCACCGAACAGCAATAAACCTACCGGTGCTGCTCATAATAATTTACCGGTATGGAGGCACGCAAGTAAATCATTTCATTATCGGTAAGCAGTGGCGTACGCGTAGCCGCAATGATGTCGTTCAACTGTTCTATTGTTCTTATGCCAACAATGGCAGCGGTAACAGGCTGTTGCTGCAGAACAAAACGGATAGCAGTTTGAGAAGCATTGCGGTTCATGCCGGAAATGGCGTGTAGGGCAGACTGTGCTTTATATACTTCATCTTCCGTGTAATTTAGGTATGTTTTTGCCGGCTTATTTACCAGCAGCCCGCCGGCCAGGCTTCCCCTTGCCAGCACAGCTATATCATTCAGCTGCAGGAGCGGAAAACAGGTTTCTTCGGCGCGCCGGTCCAGTAAACTGTATTGCATCATTACACTTGCTATATGCGACCGCTGTACGTATTCCCGGATCACATTGGGTCGTATAGACGAAATGCTATAATAACGTATTTTACCTGCTGCCTGCAGGTTTTCAAATGCTTCAATGGTCTCATCTATGGGGTCGCCAATGGTACCTCCGTGCAACTGGTAAAGGTCTATATAATCCGTATTTAACCTTTTTAAACTTTGTTCCACGGCCGAAATAATATAGTGCTTATAAGGATTCCATTCCCATCCGCTTCCATCAGGCCGCCATTTGTTGCCTACCTTGGTGGCCAAAATAACTTTGTCTCTTTTTCCCTGCAGGGCTTTACCAACGGTTGTTTCGTTCTGTCCTTTCTGGTACATATCGGCCGTATCAAAATAATTTAAGCCACCCTCAATTGCACTGTGAATAAGCCGCGCATTATCTGTATCGTTATCACCCAAAGACATGCAGCCAAAGCCGATCTCACTTATGGTTAACGACGATTTTCCTAAAAGATGGTAATTCATATCCGTTCTTTTGTTTATACAAAGTTCAGATTCCTGGCCACAAGGCCAAACCGAATTCTGCAGTGGCGCCGGCTTGTTATTGTTTTGAAACGATTGTATTTACCTTTGCCGGTATGCAAATTGACAAACTCTACCAATTGTTCCTTCAATATCCTTCGGTTCAAACGGATACCAGGAAGCTGAAGAAAGACGATATCTTTTTTGCATTGAAGGGCCCGAATTTTAATGGTAATCTTTTTGCAAAGCAGGCGCTTAAAAAAGGAGCGGCTTACGTAATAGCCGATGAACCGCCCGGCTTTGAAGATTCAAGGATCATCCTTACCGATGATGTGCTGACGGCGCTGCAGCAACTGGCGGGCTATCACCGCAGGCAGTTTGCCATACCTTTTGTTGCCATTACAGGAAGCAACGGCAAAACCACAACCAAAGAACTGGTTCACGCAGTGCTTTCATCCACCTATAAAACATATACCACACAGGGAAACCTGAACAACCATATAGGAATACCGCTTACCATTTTGAATATTGAGCCTGATGCAGAAATGGCTATCATTGAAATGGGGGCCAACCATCTTAAAGAAATTGAAGGTTACTGCAGGTACACCGAACCTACGCATGGCATTATTACCAACTGCGGCAAAGCCCACCTTGAAGGTTTTGGAAGCGTGGAAGGCGTTAGAAAAGCAAAAGGCGAACTGTACGATTACCTGAAGCTTCACGATGGTACAGCATTTGTAATGTGGGACTATGATTACCTGAAAGAGATGAGTAAAGGCATACCCCACATTGTTACCTACGGGACTTTAGGAACCGAAGTAGCAGGAAATATTCATAAAGCAGATCCTTTTTTGGAAGTGGCTTTGATGACAAAGAAGGGAAGATCTGTCATTCATTCTGCGCTGGTTGGAGATTATAATCTTCCCAATATACTTGCTGCCGTAGCCACAGGCAGGTATTTTAATGTTAAGGACGATAAAATAAAAGCAGCTATTGAAGCATATCATCCATCCAACAGCAGGTCGCAACTGATAGATAAAGGGAGCAATAAAATTATTTTAGACGCTTATAATGCTAACCCCAGCAGCATGAAGGCAGCTATAGAAAACTTTGCGGGAACAGCAGGCAGCAATAAGATCCTTATTTTAGGCGCTATGATGGAATTGGGGAAAGAAAGCGCAAGGGAACATGAAGATCTTGTAGAACTGCTTAAGCATTATTTGTGGAAAGATGTAATACTGGTTGGCGGCGACTTTGCACACCTCGTACATCCTTTCAGGTTTTTTAATACTACACAGGAAGCAAGGGAGTGGCTGTTGCAACATCCTTCCGAAAACAGCGTGTTCCTTGTAAAAGGATCGCGCAGCATGCAAATGGAAACCATTGCAGATGTGTTGTGAGTTTTGTTACAGCATTCAGGGAGATTTTTATCTCTGATATTTGGTGAAGAATTAAGACATTTGCAAAAATTCCTGAATGAGCACAGAAGAAAGGAAACCCGGCTATTTTTTGTCGGTACTGGATAATCGTTGCCCGCGTTGCCGCAGGGGTGGGATTTTTAAAAGCAGCAACCCATACAAACTAAAAACGGCCCTTAAAATGCACCCCAATTGCCTGGTTTGCGGGCAGCCTACCGAAATTGAAGTGGGTTTCTATTACGGCACTGCTTATGTAAGCTACGGGCTCACCGTAGGTTTTAGCGTATTCACCTTTATCGCCTGGTGGTTGCTCATCGGCTTTTCCGTTCAGCCGGGTGATTTTCGCTTGTTATGGTGGGGCATCACCAATGCCGTTTTACTGATCGTGCTTCAGCCCATATTCATGCGCCTGTCGCGAAGCCTCTGGCTTTCGTGGTTTGTGAAATATGACTCCGACTGGAAAGTTAACGATATTCCCTTAGAAAGCACTGAGCGCATTGTTCCGGAGCAAATGAACAACTGGTAAAGTTTGGTGCCGGTTGCTGACGGTAAATGATAAAATCCTTTTTTTCGGCGCGGGCTACATTAATCGCAAACGCCGCGTGCAGGATACTTGCTGTTGCAGAGATATAACAGCTGCATACTTAATTTCCATTTCTTATATTAGCAAAATTATAAACGATTGTGTAGCAGCAGGTGGTGATGTAATCAAATTCAAAAATCTCATTTAAATATGACACTGCTTATTATCGCCGGCTGTATCCTGCTGCTTGTATTGCTTATTACCTGGGGTAAAACCAATGCTTTCCTTGCTTTTTTGATCGTATCACTACTTGCAGGGGGGCTGCTGGGCATTCCGCTGAACAAGCTGGCTGTAGCGGTAGAAAAAGGAATGGGCGATACTTTAGGGGCGCTGGCCGGCGTAATTATGATGGGCGCCATGCTTGGGAAACTGGTTGCCGAAAGCGGCGCTGCACAGCAAATTGCTTCTTCCCTAATGAAGGTTTTTGGCGTAAAGTATATTCAGTGGGCTTTAATGATCACCGGTTTTGTAATAGGCATACCCCTGTTTTATAATGTGGGCTTTGTATTGATGGTTCCGCTTATTTTTTCTGTTGCCTATCAGTTTAAGCTGCCTGCCGTATATATCGGTCTGCCTATGCTGGCCTCCTTATCGGTTACCCACGGTTACCTGCCTCCGCACCCGGCGCCTGCGGCACTGGTAAGCCAGTTCAACGCAAGTATGGGATTGACGCTTTTGTATGGCCTGGCGGTTGCTATTCCTGCCATCATTATTGCGGGCCCTTTTTATGCCAAAACGCTAAAAAAGATTGTTTCTGTTCCCTTACAAACGTTTAAGCCTGTTGTACTTCCCGAAGAAAAACTACCGGGACTTGCCAATAGCCTCCTGTCTTCTTTATTACCCGTTGTATTGCTTATTGCCACAACGGTTATACCTTTTCTTTTTCCTTCATCGGCATTGCTGAACAATGCATCGGCTTTTTTTGGCAATGCCATGATCGTTATGCTTATAGCCCTGATCGTTGCTACTTTTTCCCTGGGCGTGTCAACAGGCATGCCAATAAAAAAAATAATGAGCGTATATGAAAGCGCGGTAAAAGATGTAGCCATGATATTGCTGATCATTGCGGGAGCCGGCGCCTTTAAGGAAGTACTCACGGCAAGCGGTGTAAGCAATGATATAGCGGAGGCGTTGCAGCATTGGACACTGCATCCGTTATTCCTTGCCTGGATCATTGCAGCCATCATACGGGTGTGCATTGGCTCGGCCACTGTAGCAGGGCTTACCACTGCAGGCATCGTTGCCCCTATTGTTGCGCAGGGCGCTGTAAATCCCAACCTGATGGTTTTATCTATCGGTGCCGGCAGCCTTATGTTTTCGCATGTAAACGACGGAGGGTTCTGGCTGTTTAAAGAATATTTTAACCTGAGTGTAAAAGATACGATCCGTTCGTGGTCGCTGATGGAAACGATCGTTGCTATAGTAGGACTTGCCGGGGTAATGCTGCTGAGTGTGTTTGTGTAGTGAGGTATTGGCTATCAGTGGATAATTACTAACGATAGGATGAATATTCCTTTTCTATACTGCTTTAGCTGATTGCTAATTGCCGAGAGACTGACAGCCTGCGGATTCCGGGAGTTTATGGTTTTTAGTTTTTTGTTTATAGTTGTATTCCTTCGCATTTCAAAATTCAGGCTTCGGGCTTCCGCCATAAATTGTCAGCAGTTATTCTGACTACCGATCCTGATCCTTTTTCTTTAATTTTTCGAGAGCCGTTTTTGTAAAGGAGCTCGTTGCCAGTTTGCCGCTGACCGCAGCCCGTTGGTGTAATATAGTGTCCCAATCGCCGGTTCCTTCCCACAGGATCTTTTTCAATTCGATCAGGGCTTCAGGATTGGCATGGGCCAGTTCATTGGCCAGGCGTTGGATGGATTCATCCATATCTTCCACAGCAGGGTGCAGTTCGGCATATAAGCCATGCCTCCTCGCCCAGTCCGCGGGGCGCCACATGCCGGCGTCAATGGCCAGGTGGCTGAAAGCGCTTATCCCTATTTTCCTTTCTATTGCCGGTCCTACTACAAAAGGACCAAGTCCTATTGACAATTCACTCAGCTTTACATCGGCCCCTTCTGAAGCAATGGCATAGTCGGCCGCCGCGGCAAGCCCCACTCCGCCGCCTACACATTTGCCCTGGATACGCGCTATAATTAATTTGGGGCAGCGGCGCATGGCATTGATCACATTGGCAAACCCACTGAAAAACCTTTTTCCCTCTTCAGCAGTCCCGATAGCCAGCAATTCCTTAAGCGAAGCTCCGGCACAAAATGCCCTGGCGCCTGCGGATCGTAAAACAATGACTTTTGTATCTTTTTCAAGCCCGGCGCTGTGTATTTCCTGGCCAAGATCATTTAAGATGGCTACAGGTAAGGAATTGCTTTGCGGATGAAAAAATTCAATGACAGTTATTTCTTTTTGATGCTCAACCTTTACATACCCTTCCTGTATTTCACGTATCATATTGTTATTGAATTGTAACACAAATTACTAAAATTAAAGAAGCATAGTATCTTCCGCTTAACCCTTTACCTTTGCGGTAATCTTTATGCATTGACGTATGATGAAAATATTTGTTCCGGTTATTGTAACTATAATGATCATGTCGTGTAACGGCAACAGGGGTGCTTCCGGTAGTGAAGAACAACAAAACAATTCATCTGTTCCCAGAACGCTTTCCGACAGCCTGTACAAAACGGCAATGGAAGGGCATGATATAGGAATGGCAAAAATGGGTGAAATTGCCCGTTACCGGAAACTGGTAAAACAGAAAACAGATTCGGTTGCGGATCTCAAAAACAAAGCGACGCTTCAGCCGCCATTGGATTCGGCATTACAGGGGCTTACTCATGCAGAAGAGCTGATGAACCGGTGGATGCAGGACTTTGATCCCGATAAAGCCGGTAATACCGAAGCGGAAAAGGTTGATTATTACCGGAATGAAAAAGAAAAGATAGATACTGTTAATGCATATATCTTTAAAAGTATTGAAATGGCAAAACAGCTGGTGAATGAGTAAATTCAAGTTAGTACTTTACCGATTTTTTGATTTCTGATTTTCAAATCAGCGATCAGCAAATCAAAAATCAGCAATTTCGTTATCCTTACTACTTACCACTCTTCTTATCCACCTCTTTGCAAAGCGCTTCAAAAATTTCGTCGATACTGCCTTCTCCTTCTACATGCTTTACTTTATCAAACTTCTTATAATAATCCGCAACAGCTGATGTTTTTTTATGGTATTCCGCGATCCGGGCACGGATAACCGTTTCATTGTTGTCGTCGCTGCGCCCGGAAGTTTTACCTCTTTTAAGTAAGCGCGATACCAGTTCTTCCTCGCTTACATCGAGTGCCAGCATAAGATGTATACCCGTTTTTTTTAATTTAAGCAGTTTATCCAAAGCTTCAGCCTGCGCTTCTGTACGGGGAAATCCATCAAACAAAAAACCTGCAGCTTCGGGGTTAGCATCTAAGGCAGAACTGATCATGCCAATCACCACTTCATCAGGAACCAGTTGACCCTTGTCCATAAAATTCTTCGCTTCCAGTCCCAGGGGTGTTTGACCGGCAATTTCGCTGCGCAGCAAATCGCCGGTAGAGAGGTGCTTTAACCCGTATTTTGAGATCAGTTTTTCGGATTGTGTGCCTTTACCGCTTCCGGGAGGACCGAATAAAATCAAATTAAACATGTATTTATCAGCCTTGGGTGAACGGCAAATATAAAGGAACGGCTTTAAAATTCTCTTAACAATTGCCGTAATCGTTCCAAACAAATCAATTTTTTAGCCATTTGTGCATTTAAAATGCCCGGTAAAGACGCTCCGGTGGCTGTAAGCTATTTACTCCTTAATGCTTACCCCTTACCACTTATTGCTTACCACTAAAATAATCTTGGCTCCTCCCATAACAGAGGGTAATTTTGCCTGATATGGAAAACAAATTACATCAGCAGGAACTGGCGCCCGAGAATATTAAGTTGCAGGAACACTTCTCCCGGCTTGCCGAAACGTTGATCGGATCGGAAATCGTTAAGCTGGGGGGTGAAATACGGGAGAAAATAAAACAGGGAGAAAAGATATACAATTTTACGATTGGCGATTTTGACCCCGAAATTTTTCCAATCCCAAAAGAACTGGAAAACGAAATCATAGACGCCTACCGCAAACATTTTACCAATTACCCTGCGGCAGAAGGTAATGTTGATCTTCGCGAAGCTATTGCTGCTTTCCTGCGTCAAAAAGAAGGATTACAATATAATACTTCCGAAATATTGGTAGCATCCGGCGGACGTCCGCTGATCTATGCTTTTTTTAGAACGATCGCCGATAAAGACGATAAAATAATTTATGCCGTTCCGTCCTGGAACAACAATCATTATACCCATTTTGTTGAAGGCATTCATTGTGAAGTAGAAGCCAGTGCCGAAAATAATTTCATGCCAACAGCAGCCGATATTGCTCCCCATATTAAAGATGCGGTGATATTAGCCCTGTGCTCGCCGCAAAATCCAACAGGAACTACTTTTACGAGGGACGCCCTGGAAGCGATATGCGATATGGTGCTGGAAGAAAACAGCCGCCGTGGGGAAGGTGAAAAAAAACTATATGTTTTATACGACCAGATGTACTGGCAGCTTACCCATGGTGATATTCTGCATTACGACCCCGTATCGCTCCGCCCTCAAATGAAAGCTTATACAGTTTATATAGATGCCATAAGCAAATGTTTTGCCGCCACAGGCGTAAGGGTGGGTTGGGCTATGGGCCCGGAACGGATCATGAGCAAAATGAAAGCTATCCTTTCGCACGTGGGCGCCTGGGCGCCTATGGCAGAGCAAAAAGCCGTTGCACGGTTTTTATTGCAGTACAACGCAGTAGACGATTATCTGCAACAGTTTAAAACCGAAATATCGCTCCGGCTGCGAAAAATATACGATGGCTTTATGCGTTTGAAAAAAGAAGGCTTGCCGGTAAACGCCATTGCCCCGCAGGCTGCCATTTATCTTACCATAAGAGTAAATGCAACAGGTATGAGAACTGCTGCAGGGCGCCTGCTTGAAGAGCAGAAAGATGTGACCGGTTACCTGCTCAACGAAGCCGGGATAGCTGTAGTACCTTTCTATGCATTTGGGGCGTCAAAAGACTCCAGCTGGTACAGGCTGAGTGTGGGCGCTTGTAAAAAAGAAGAAATTGATGCCATGATAGAAGCACTGTCCGGGGCATTGCGTAAGTTAAAATAGTTAACCGGCATATAATCCTTTTAAAGACCCAAAAACAACTTTATGAAAATACTGCTGGCGATCGCCATTTTCTTTTTGCTAACCGGCTGCGAAACCACACAGCAGGTGTTAAACAGCATGAATACCGGAACGCCTGCACTGTCCGCTACAGAAATTGCATCGGGCTTGAAAGAGGCCCTGCGTATCGGCACTCAAAACAGCACCGGCAGGCTTGCGGCGGCGGATGGATTTTTCAGCAATGCCGCCATTAAGATACTGATGCCCGAAGAAGCTAAAAAAGTGGAAAGCACTTTAAGGAGCATAGGACTGGGCAGCCTGGTAGATAAGGCGGTGCTTTCTATGAACAGGGCTGCTGAAGATGCCGCCAGATCTGCTACCCCCATTTTTGTGGATGCTATAAGAACGATGACGATAACCGATGCGCTTGGTATATTAAAAGGCGGGGATTACGCAGCCACCAATTACTTTAAAGACAAAACCACGCTTTCCTTAACCAACGCCTTTCGCCCCGTAATTGAAAAGGCATTAGCCAAAGTTGATGCTACCAAATACTGGAATGATGCATTTACCGCATACAATAAATTCGCTGCAAAACCCGTGAATACCGACCTTGCCGGTTATGTAACAGAACGATCTTTGGCGGGTATTTTTTATGAGGTAGGGCAGGAAGAGCAGAAGATCAGGAAAGATCCTGCTGCAAGAGTAACGGAGCTGTTGAAAAAAGTGTTTAACGGCAACAACCAGCAATAAAAATATAATAATATAATGGAGCCGGATGTACCGGCCGAAGCCATTTCTCCTTTCGTTTTCATTTACGATTTTAGGAGAATGTTACCATAAGGAAAGCCCTTTAGGGGTAGTTTGTGCCGGCATAGTCTTAATTTTGCTGTTATTTCAATAACCATGAGCATAACAGCAATTCCCCCTCAACCCACGTTAACCGCCAAAGATTTTGCTACCGACCAGGAAGTAAGATGGTGCCCGGGCTGCGGGGATTATTCCATATTGGCACAGGTACAAAAAGTGATGCCCGGCATAGGCGTTCCAAAAGAAAATATAGTTATTATTTCAGGTATAGGCTGTTCCTCCCGGTTCCCCTATTATATGAACACATATGGCATGCATTCCATACATGGGAGGGCAACGGCCATTGCGTCTGGTTTAAAGGCGTCAAGACCTGAACTGAGCGTATGGATCGTGGCTGGCGACGGAGACGCCCTGAGCATTGGCGGTAATCATACCATACACCTGTTGCGGCGCAACTTTGATGTAAACATGCTGTTGTTCAATAACCAGATATACGGTTTAACCAAGGGGCAATATTCACCTACTTCCGAACAACAAAAAATAACCAAGTCTACTCCATTGGGAAGCATAGACCATCCTTTTAACCCGCTGGCGCTGGCTATGGGAGCCGATGCCACATTTGTAGCGCGCAGCATGGACCGTGATCCAAAACATTTGCAGGAAATGCTGGTACGGAGCCACAGGCATAAAGGCGCTTCCTTTTTAGAAATATACCAGAACTGCAACATTTTCAATGATGGCGCTTTTGCAATGTTCACGGAAAAAAGCTCCAAGCCCGATCAGACGATCTTTTTAGAGCAGGGCAAGCCGCTGGTATTTGGCACGGCAAAGAACAAAGGCATAAAGCTGGACGGCTTTAAGCCCATAGTGGTGGAACTGGAGAACGGGTTTAGTGAAAGTGATCTCTGGATACACGATGAGAATGATTTTTACAAAGCGCAGATACTGGTGAGGATGTTTGATGATCCTGCCATAGAAGGTCATTTACCGCGTCCCTTTGGCGTATTTTATGAAACAACAAGACCCTGCTATGAAGATGTTATGGCCATGCAGATTGAAGAGGCTATAGCAACAAAGGGCCCGGGTGATTTGGATAAACTATTAAGAGGAAGGGAAGTTTGGGAAATAGCTTAGGAAGTTTGAATTGGTTCAGGCTACAGGATACAGGGTGCACCGTTTCAATGCTACTGCGTCGTTCATACTCAAGCCGCCCATACGGGGCAGTCGTGATGAAGTGCTACAGAGATCTGTCCAAAAGTAATGTGTTTTGCCACAGCTTGTTCCTTCGGAAAGGGCACTAAGGCACCAAAAAAATAAAACACGAAGATCAGCACTTTGTGTTTTTGTGTCTTTGTGGCATATTTCCGGGCCGCTTCTTCTTAGGGGGGATAAGGGAATGCCGGCGATAGACATCACCGGCCTGTGCTTACCTCTGAAACCACAAAAAGAAAAAGTTGATACGGCAACGTATTGATAAAACCCCAATAAAGTTGATTGTTACCGCCCGGTAAACTTTATTCGGGAATTACGGACTTATAAATAAAGCAGAATAAGGTTGACAGCTTACTAGTTTATATCAGATTTTAAAAAGACGGGGCTGGACGAAAGTCGAGGAAGATTGGAAATTAATTTAGTCGTATTAACCGGTGTAATACCTTACGCGAAAGTAAATGATTGCATTAATATTTCAAATAAAAACTCAATGTGTTTCCGGGATTTATCAATTTTCAGCTTTTTCCAGCACCTTTTGAGCAGCTTTCATAGCCTTATCCTCTTTGAGCCTATTCCACCATTTGGGAACAGTCTTTTTCATAAGGGTATCTATACTGCGCATTCCTATTAAATTCCAGGCGCCTTTCACTTTTCCGCCAATGCCCTGGTGAAGTGCTCTCAGGCTCATGGCAAAGCCACTGTCTATATACTCCATATGATGCCAGTATCCGGCGGGCATATAAAGGGTGTCGCCATGGTGTAAGATCACCTCGTATCCTTTTGCCAGCTTTAAAGCCGGGAAACGACTATAGTCGGGCATGCCGTTGTACTCATAATAATGGGAAAAGTCGGCCAGGCTCAATACCTCAAAAGGCTTCCTGTACAGCTTATGCTGCTCCTCATAAGGGAAAAGCAATACTCTTTTTCTACCTACGAATTGCGTATGCATGATGTGCGAAAGATCAATATCAAAATGGAGGTGCGTAACGGAAGTTGCCCCTCCTGCAAAAAGCATAGGAAACCGTTTAACAAACCCGTTCATCAGATCATCCGGCCATTCAAAATCGTGGGTTAGTTGGGGTGCATGATCAAAAATATTAAACAAAAAAATACGCCAGCCTGCCGGACCTTTCCGGATCAGGTCAATGTACTCACCAAAGCTGGTGTATTCATCGGCCTTGTTCACGGGTGTAAAGGCATCACTTTTATTGTTATTAAAAATGCCTACCCGCTTATCACCCACTATTTCCTTAAAATAATCCCATGTCCATTTATAATATGCGGGCCAGTTCCCGGACATGCTTTTTATTACTACAGGCTTCCCCGCTTCATAATACTGCTTTTTAAAAACATCTGGCGTAATGGTGTCTACTGTTTCAACAGGCTGTAACAGCATATAGGCTATATTTAAGTACCGGCAAAAATAATCCTTCCATGCATGCAAGGTGTTAAAAGGTTGATAATCTGAAAAATATAAAGATAACCGGCATCTGCCCGCATTATCTTATATTTAGAAGCAGGAAATTTTAGAATCATCAAAGACTTCCTAAAAACGATTCCGGACATTTTGTAAATGTATTGGATACCTCTCCATGAATCGCACCAATGATCACGAATGATTCTGTAAATCCCGTATATCGTTTTATGAATTACCTGGCTCACGCTTTTTTATCTTTCCGGCATCCGCAAATATTAGTGGGCAATATGATCAGTGATTTTGTAAAGGGTAAAAAAAAAGATGATTATCCCGGTCTCATCAAAAAGGGGATCATGCTCCACCGTAGTATTGATAATTTTACAGATTCACATGAGGCTACTATGTTCGCAAAACAATTTTTCAGGCCGCACTACCGGTTATATTCTGGCGCTTTTGTTGATGTGGTGTATGATCACTTTTTGGCCAATGACAACAATGAGTTCAGCAGTAACGAGCTAATGGGGTTTTCGCAGCAAACCTATGAAGTGCTTGATCAGTATAGTGCTTATCTGCCGGAAGGTTTCAACAATATGCTTCCCTATATGAAAAAGCAGAACTGGCTGTACAACTACCGCTACAGGTGGGGCATTCAAAATAGTTTCGGAGGCCTGGTGCACCGGGCTGCCTATTTAACAGAAAGTAAAAAGGCCTTTGATGTTTTTGAAGATCATTACAGCGAGCTGCGTGAATGCTATGATGTTTTTTTACCGGATGTAAAAAAAATGGCATGGTTGCATTTTCAATCACTTCTTTCTGCCTGAAAAAGCGGTCAACCGGTTATTATTATCTTTTTCATGATCATGCAAACCTGTACATTTGTTCGTATGAAAAAAATATTTGCTTTTGCTCTTGGGCTCATGCTTGTAATTTCTACTGCTGCACAGGAAAATTGGCCGCCTTTAGACAATTCCCCGATGGATATGATCTACCTTCCTGTTGACTACCCTATTCTTAAGATCAGGAAATCGGCTCCGCAAACGCCTGTCATAAAGATCATTTACAGCCGGCCCCAGAAAAAAAACCGGAAAGTGTTCGGTGAATTGGTAGAATATGGAACGGTGTGGCGGCTTGGAGCAAATGAAGCTACAGAACTGGATCTTTTTAAGGATGTAAAAATCGCCAGTACTAAAATCAAAAAAGGAAGGTATACAATGTATGCTATTCCTTACAAAGAGAAATGGACAGTGATCATCAACAAAGACAATGATGTGTGGGGCTCGTTTGCATATGATGAAAAAAAAGATGTTTTGCGTACAGATATTAAAACAGAAAAAAATACCGAACCTGTTGAATCTTTTACCATGATGTTTAAGAAAACAGATGCAGGCGCCAATCTGCTGATGTCCTGGGAAGATGTAAAAGTATCACTGCCCGTTACACTATAAAAGATCATGCTTCATATATGGCTCACCCCTCCTGCAAATTTTACAGCATAGGTACTGCCTTACTATACCTGATGCTTTGCGCCTGTGATTTTCACACCTCATCTCAAAAAAAAGCAGCAGATACCACTATCGTATCCGTACCCCGCCAGGAAAATGGCAGCAACTTTTATATGCTGGATAAATCACCGTTGGATATCATATACTTCCCTCCGGAATATCCCAAGCTCAAGATGCTGGGCAAAATAACTACGGGCCCCGTATTGAGAATATTGTACAGCAGGCCGCAGAAAAACGGCAGGAAAGTTTTTGGAACGGTGGTTAAGTATGGTGAGCACTGGCGTTTAGGTGCGAATGAAGCCACAGAAATAGAATTCTTTGAGGATGTTATCATCCAGGAAACAAAGATCCCTAAAGGAAGATATATGCTGTACTGTATACCTCAGCCTGCAGAATGGACGCTTATCCTTAACAGTGATCTGTACAGTTGGGGATTGAAAATAGATGATCAGAAAGATATTTTTAAATTCACAGTGCCTGTATCTCATGCAAACCCCGCCATAGAAGCTTTTACAATGGAAACCGAGAAAACAGCTGACGGTGCTCTGTTGTGGATTGGATGGGATGATACCAAAGCCTCTTTGCCGGTTCAATTGCCGGCAAAATAATACCATACACATCCCTCATTTCTTTCTATATCTTCGTCGTGCCATTGATGTCTGATATTTTCACCGTTAAAATACCTGCTATGTTGCGCACAAAAATTGCCGGAATAGGAATGTATGTACCCGAACAGGTTGTTTCCAATGATGATCTGAAAAAATATATGGATACAAACGATGCCTGGATACAGGAACGCACCGGCATCAAAGAAAGAAGATATGCAAAACGCACCGGTGAAACAACCGCAACGATGGGGGTGGAGGCCGCAAAAAGGGCAATGGAAAGGGCAGGTACTTCGGCACAGGATATTGACTTTATTATTTTTGCTACACTGAGTCCCGATTACTATTTCCCGGGCTGCGGCGTATTGGTTCAGCGGGCACTGAAAATGAAAGAAACAGGGGCGCTGGATGTACGCAATCAATGCAGCGGTTTTATATATGCGCTGAGTGTGGGCGACCAGTTCATTAAATCGGGTATGTATAAAAACATCCTGGTGATAGGTAGTGAAAAACATTCTTTTGGCCTGGATTTCAGCACGCGCGGACGAAACGTATCCGTTATTTTTGGCGACGGTGCGGGCGCGGTAGTATTGCAACCTGCACAAAATAATGAGCAGGGAATATTAAGCACACACCTGCACAGCGATGGAGAAAATGCCGAACTGCTGGCCATGTATAATCCGGGTACGCACGCCAATTACTGGACAGAAAAGCAACTGGCGGATTTTGATGATGCTGAAATAGCAAACATGTTCATGAGCCATAACATGATTGATAATGCACAAAATTTTCCGTTTATGGACGGACCATCCGTTTTTAAAAAAGCTGTTGTAAAAATACCCGAAGTAGTTATGGAAGCGCTAACGGCCAACCAGCTCACACCTGCTGATATTGATATGCTGATCCCGCACCAGGCCAATTTGCGTATCAGCCAGTTTGTTCAGCAAAAACTGGGATTGAGAGACGACCAGGTGTACAATAATATCCAGCAGTATGGCAACACAACTGCCGCGTCTATTCCCATAGCCTGGTGCGAAGCCTGGGAAAAAGGGAAAATAAAAAAAGGCGACCTGGTTTGTCTGGCCTCATTTGGAAGCGGGTTTACCTGGGGCAGCGCTCTGCTGAGATGGTGATTTCTTTGTTTTTTTGCCGGGTAAAACTTTTATTATATCTGCATCGCCATCCAGGTTTTTCATTTGCAGCAGCACCCAGGGATAGCGAACCGATACAAAGCGTGATAATGGCTTTATTGTATACCGAACAGGGTTGGGCAATGCTGATGCGATCATGGCTGCTTCACTACGGCCAAGCCTGGCGGCGGATTTTTTAAAATAGTGCTGCGCCGCAGCTTCAATGCCAAATATGCCCTTACCCATTTCAATAACATTAAGATAAACTTCGAGTATACGTTCTTTTCCCCAAACCCATTCAATCATAAAGGTGAAATACATTTCCATCCCTTTACGGAACCAGCTGCGGTCTTGCCATAAAAAAACATTTTTGGCTACCTGCTGACTAATGGTGGATGCGCCCACGATCCTGTTCTTTTTTTTCTGCTTCTTTTCAATCGCTTTTTGAATGCTTTTCCAGTCAAACCCGTTGTGATCAGGAAAAAGCTGGTCTTCCGAAGCAATAACGGCCAAGCCTGCATACGGAGATATTTTATCGGCAGCAACATAATCTCTCGTAAGCCCGTTGCCGCTCAGGAAGCTCCCAAGTTGGGTAAGCGTTATGGGGGGATTGATCCATTTCAAAATAATGATGTATACAAGTTGTAAAATGAAAAGGATCAGGAACAGCCTTTTACAAAAACGCCAAACGCGGACAAAGAAATTTTTCACATTATGCAAAATAATAAGGCTGCAAAATAAAACAATTGCAGTAGCCTTACACGTTATTTCTGCAACGGCGACATTTTTATATATTCCATTTTATATTTTTTCCCCACAGGATAATAATATTTCCTCAGCTTGCGCATGGTAAAACCCAATGCTGCCACACCGCCAGAAATGACCAGTGTTGAAGGATATATCTTTCTTTTTTGTGTAAGCCCGTTAAAAGTATGCAGGAAGGCATAACCCCCGCCACTTAGCATAAACAACGTGCCATTGCGTACAAATTCAAATGCTTTTGGCGGTTTGGGAATGGCAGCAATTTCTCTATAGTGAAACCGCAGGTCATAATAACCAATGGTATCCCGCACCCTTGTTCCCCACATGGTGGGAAACATTCTAACATCGTACTGTACAATATATATGGTGTCGTTGTAAATCTTTTCGATTATCCCGTTTACAGCCGACCCGTTGAGATGAACAAATTCAATAGGCATTCCTTTAAAAAAAGTTTTGATCGTACGATCTCTTTTCCTGAAGGATAAAAAATCACTTTGCTGTGAGAAGGAAGAAAGAGAGAAGAAAAAACACGCCGGCAGCAATAGAAATTTGCACATGAAATAAATTTATGGTTTGTAGCAGGGGCTTTCACCCCAATAACCTGTAACCTGTAAACCTGCAACACTCAATGCACTTTATCGCTCCAAAAAACTATTCCATATATAAGCGCAAAAGCGAACCCGATTAAAATACCTCCGGAAATTTTTGTGATCAGTGAAACATTTTGCACGGTTAGCCTTTTACGCAAACTTCCAGCCAGCAGCACTTTGGCAGCATCTGCCAGCATGTTGAACAATATGCATGTGGTAAAAATCACGATGCGTTGCTGAAGCGTATGAGTAACCGCAAATGCAGTGGCATTTACCAGCCAAAAAATGATAACACTTGGATTGAGGCTGTTGATCAGGAATCCGGAAAGAAAGATGTGGGTATGATCCTTCCTGGCCAATTTAACTTCCAGTCCGCCGCCGTTTGCCCTGATCCTGATCTTTTTAAAAAAAAGATAATATATGCCCATGGCCATCAAAAACGAGCTGCCCGTATAGCCGATCAGCTTTTTGTATTCCAGTAGTTCCTTTACCAGTTCGGTAAACGCATTGCACAGGATTACCAGAACGATGTCACTTATCCACACCCCTGCCACGAAACTAAAACCGCCTTCATGTCCATTGTAAATACTTTGTTTGATTATAGTAAAGATCACCGGGCCTACTGATAAGGCTAAAACTAATCCCAAAGCCAGTCCTTTCAAGAGGGCCTCAATCATGATTTACCTTTTAAATTCACCAATTTGAAGGTATAAATGTAAGAAACCAGGGTTAACTGTTTCTGTAAAAAACCGTTAACGAAAACCGGAGCATCGTTTATATAAAAGCAGAAGTAATAAATCGTTGCCATTCTTCCAGCATTTTCCCCTTCATAACCCTGGGAAATTTATGTTGCCCGCCCAACTTGCCCTTTTGCTGCATAAACTCCATAAAGGTATTTTCAGATAAAATAGTCAGCAATACCTCTTTCAATGCGCTTTTTCTTTCCACAGCATAATCATCGTTCAATTCTTTCAGGTTATTGTCTATCGCTGCACGCAGCCCCTCTGCATCTACGGCATCATCACAGGCAACATACCAGTGATGCGCAAAAAATGACTCATAAGGAATGCCTGCCACAGTAAACTCAGGAATGGAAATATTCATTTGCTGTCCTGCCAGTTGAATGGCTTTATTCATGTTATCAACACTCAGGTGCTCTCCCACCAGGTTCAGGAAATGCCTGGTTCTTCCGGTAATGATTATTTCCGACCTTTTTTTATCTGTAAACCTCACGGTGTCTCCAATAAGATATCTCCACGCACCCGCAGAAGTGCTCAGTAAAATAGCGTAGTCCTTTTCTTCTTCCACTTCATCCAGGAGCAGCGCCTGTGCATTTGTCTTTATATTTCCTTCGGGGTCGAAATTTTGATTGTTAAAGGGAACAAACTCAAGAAAGATATGCTCATTGGTGCTCAGCTTCATGCCCTTCCCGTTCTGCCTGTCCTGGTAAGCGATAAACCCTTCCGAAGCAAGATATGTTTCTATATAGGTAAGCGGTTTACCAAGCAATTTTTCAAACCCTTTTTTATAAGGATTAAAGGCTACACCACCATGAACATAAAAAGCAAGATTGGGCCATATTTCATGTATGTTTTTGAGGTTGTACCTGTCTATGATCATCTCCATGCACATCTGGATCCATGCCGGCACACCTACTACAAATCCTATATCCCAATGAGGGGCCTGCTCAACGACCTCGTCCAGTTTGGTTTTCCAGTCTTTGGTACGCGCAATCTTTTTACCGGGCTTATAAAAAGGAGTAAACCAAAAGGGAACTTTTTTTGCTGTAATGCCACTCAGGTCGCCTGAATAATAACCCGGGCCTTTTTGCAGGTCTGTGCTTCCCCCCAGCATAAGCCAGCCTTTGCGGATAGACCGTACCGGGATATTTTCATAATTGCGCAGGGTAAGCATTTGCTTGATCATTACGATACGATTTCCACGCATCAGATCGTTGGTAACAGGTATATATTTACTGGCAGATCCCGAAGTGCCTGAACTGAGGGCAAAGAATTCAATCTTCCCCGGCCAGCATACGTCGGGGATACCTTCTAATGTGCGGTGCCACCACTGGTCGTAGATGCTGTCATAATCAAAAAGAGGCACACGTTGCTGAAACATTTTCTCCGGGTATTTGTGCAGCAATATTTCATCAAAATGATAGGCCTGACCAAACTCTGTATATCTTGCCTTTTTTAATAATTTTTTCAAAACACGGCTCTGCTGCCGCTGTTGCGGCCCCGCATGCAATTTCAGTGTTCTTGCAATTGTTTTAGGAATCGGTATTTCAATAAGCCCCATTGAGTAGATATGGGTTAAACGATATTTAGCTAACGGGCAAATGTATGACACTAGTTTGTATGTGCCTAAATTCTGCAGCTTTTGTGCGCCGCTATTTTCATCCCGTAATACCCTTACCTGCGCATAAACAACTCTCCGGCTATGCCTCTGCTGCCGGCAGCATTTATTCCTACCCGTATTCCCGCATTGCCAAGTTCCTCCGTTAATCTTATTATTTCCCCGAAGCTGTATCTCCCCTCACACATGATAATGTTTTTGATATTGGCATTTTTTAATATGCCTGCTATATCCGGATGCGCTGCGGCATTCTGCTTCACCGGCAAAAGATCAATTTGCAGGGCCTCCCCGTTATTTATATTTTGTATCAATGCCCGTACATCTTTATAATTTTCTTCTCCGCCTATAACAAGCACCTGTATTGAAGTTTCCTTATTAAACTGCTTTTTCACGGCATTTGCATTATTTCTTGCCCAGTAAAGCAAATTTGCAGTAGCTGCGCTTAACCCTATGGCTGTTTGTATGCAGGTATTGTATAAACCGGATTTGCGTTTTCCGTAATGCTTATCAGCGAAAATGCGCATGGCCCGGTAAAACATTTGCACATAGTGCATATTTTTTCGGGGAGTGCTTTTTCCTTTAAAATGAAGTATGGTCACTCCGGGATAATAATAATTTTTGTATCCCTGCTTTTGAATACGGTAACTCAGATCAATGTCTTCACCATACATAAAAAAAGCTTCGTCAAAGCCGCCGGTAATATTGAGTACAGCTTTCTTTATCATCATAAAAGCGCCGGCCAGCACATCCACTTCATGGGTTTGGTCATCGCTTAAATTGCCAAGATAATATTTTGCAAGGCGTGGGGAACGGGGAAACAAACGGGCAAGCCCCGTAAGCTTAAAAAAAGAAGCTGCGGGTGAAGGGAAAGCTCTTTTGCTTTCTTTTAAAAAACGACCCGATTCGTCAATCATCCGCACACCCAGGGCGCCGGCCTGAGGATGTGCTCTCAAGAAATCAATACAACGTTCAAAGCAATCTTCGCCGACAATGGTATCCGGATTTAAAAATAAAATATATGATCCCCTGGCGTGCATTAAGCCCAGGTTACAGGCTTTTGCGAAACCCAGGTTTTCGCTGAGCCAGTAAAACTGAACCTCTGCGAAAGCTTTTTCCAGGTAATCACGGCTGCCATCGGCAGAATGATTGTCAACTACAATTACTTCCATTGCAATGCCCCTCCCTGCCTTGTATACAGCATAAAGACATTGTTCCAGGAAAAATTTTACATTGTAGTTAACAATAATTACAGAAAGCACAACAATATCAGATTAAAGCAACGAATTAAGAAATTTTAAAGAAGTCCGCAAAATCTTATCCGTGAGCCGCATATTCAGACAAACTCATGACTTAAATTTTTGCTCGCGCAAATGCACGTTGAACTAACTTTGCAAAGTTTCAATTAAATAAGAACAATGGCTACGAAGACAGAAGTTTTACAGGAAATAGTAATCAAATTTGCAGGAGACAGCGGTGATGGTATGCAGCTTACCGGGAGCCAGTTCACCAATAACACCGCACTTTTAGGTATAGACCTGGCCACTTTTCCGGATTTCCCGGCCGAGATACGTGCTCCCCAGGGCACATTGCCCGGTGTAAGCGGGTACCAGTTGCGGTTTTCAAGTGATATGGTGTATACGCCCGGCGATGAATGCGATGTGCTGGTGGCCATGAATGCCGCAGCATTGAAAGTAAATTTGAAGTCGCTGAAAAAGGGCGGAAGAATAATTGCCAACACAGACGGGTTCGATGTAAAAAACCTCCGGCTGGCCAATTATCCTGATGGTATCAATCCCCTGGAAGACGAGAGCCTTGGCAGCTATGAGGTTATCAAAATGGATGTTACCAAAATGACCAGGGAGGCTTTGAAGGATATCACCATGGGTACAAAGGAAAAAGATAGGGCGAAAAATATGTTCGTACTGGGTTTCTTATACTGGATGTACAACCGCAGCATGGATAGTACCATTCAGTTTATAAGGGAAAAATTTGGGAAGAAACCTGAAATTTTTGAGAGCAATGTAAAAGCGCTCAGGGCCGGGTATAATTATGGCGATACCACTGAGACTTTTGGTACTACTTATGCAGTAGCTAAAGCGCGTATGGAAAGCGGCACTTACCGCTCTATTATGGGCAACCAGGCGCTCACTTACGGGCTGATCGCCTTTTCCCAAAAAAGCAGGCTGCCTATGTTCCTGGGATCCTATCCCATTACGCCGGCTTCGGATATCTTACATGAGCTAAGCCGCCACAAGTCATTTGGCATACGTACTTTCCAGGCCGAAGATGAAATTGCAGGGATCTCCGCTGCCATTGGTGCGGCCTACGGAGGCAGTCTGGGGATTACTACCACTTCCGGCCCGGGGATGGCCTTAAAAACAGAGGCAATGGGACTGGCTGTTATGCTTGAAATTCCGTTGGTTATCGTAGATGTTCAACGCGGCGGGCCTTCTACCGGCTTGCCGACCAAAACAGAGCAAAGCGATTTATTGCAGGCCTATTATGGAAGGAACGGGGAATGTCCTATGCCCGTGGTTGCCGCTTCTTCACCGCATGATTGTTTTGATGCAGTATATGAAGCCTGCCGCATTGCGGTGCAACACATGACCCCCATTATTTTTTTGAGCGACGGTTATATTGCCAACGGAGCCGAACCCTGGCGCTTTCCTCAAAGCAGCGACCTGCCTGAAGTGCCCGTTCATTTCAAAAGAGAGCTGGGGCATGGCGAAGAAAAATACCATCCTTATCTGCGCGACGAAAAGCTGGTTCGTTCATGGGCAGTACCGGGAACACCCGGGCTTGAGCACCGTATTGGCGGAATTGAAAAGCAAAATATTACCGGAAATGTAAGCTACGACCCCGAAAATCACCAGTTGATGGTAAAGATCAGGGAAGAGAAGGTAGACAAGATAGCCGATGATATCCCTGAGCAACAATTAGACAGTGGTGCGGAAAAGGGGAAATTGCTGGTGCTTGGCTGGGGCTCTACCTACGGGGTTATAAAAAGCGCCGTTGCGGAGCTGCAGCTGCAGGGGCATGAAGTTTCCCATGCGCATATCCGTTACCTGAGGCCTTTCCCCCGTAATCTTGGGGATATCATTAAAAGCTTCGACCAGGTGCTTATTCCCGAGATCAACAACGGACAGCTCATAAAAATTATCCGCGACAAGTACCTGGTAGATGCTAAAGCCTATAATAAAATCATGGGTATACCTATTACCAAAAGCGAATTAACAGAGGCAATGAAGAAAATGCTGAATTAAGCAACAGCGGTTTGTATATGGAGAACGATCAGCCTTCAGGTGAGTTATTACCAGAATGAATACTACTTCATCTACTTCTCTCTCCTCACACTGTGCCGGGGCTTTCAGCCATCAGCTAAGGGCCATGAGTTGCTCATAGTTGGCCTGTAGCCTATGGCTTTTTGTTTAATGCATTCCTTCGGATTTCAAACTTCCGGCTTCGGATTTCCCCCGCTGCTCCTTACTGCTTTTAAGTCTTATTCCCACGAATGCAAAGCCAGTATAGGTACACTGCTGTGGTAAGCCAGCTTTTTTGTATTGCTGCTTTTGAAAAGACCCGACAGGAAGCTGTGTTTACGTGGAACAGTAATGATAATATCCGCGCTATACTCCTCTGCAAACTTATCTACCGCCGGTGTAAAATCTTCTTCCAGTACAAAAAAGAAATGTGGGTTATAACCCTTCAGCAGTGGTTCCAATTTCCTTTTTTCTTCCAGTTCCGCTTCGGGTACTGCCGCATGGGTTGTGGTTACATGCACCACATACAATTCCGGTTTAAGCATATCCAAAGCTTTCTTTAGCGGCCGTAAGGGAGTGGTTGATTCCACATTTTTGAGATCGGAAGTAAAAATGGCCCTTTCGATTTTTTTATAGGATGCATTCCCTGGTATAATAAACACCGGACAAATGTCCTTGCTGATCACATTCAGCGTATTGCTGCCGATAATCAACTGTTCGATCTTGCTGCTGCCGGTAATACCCATTACAATAAGGTCGGCTCCCTGCTGCTTTACATATTTTTCGAGACAGGGCGCCAGGCGGCCTTCTTCAGCTACCACATCAATGGGCACTGTTGAAATGCTTTTGAGTTCGTTCCTGAGGTTGTTCAATGCCATGATCGCTACATTTTTCCTTGCATCCGGGTCAATCAGCAAAGGCGTGCCATCGGAGCCCGCAATTATTGTTTCGTACACATAGTACAATGTAACAGTGCTGTCTGGCAGGTCTGCCGCTAACTGAACGGCGTACTTCGCCGCATTTACAGCAGGCTCGGAAAAATCTACCGGGGCAATGATCTTTTTCATGAATATGTAGTTTTATTGATAAATGTGGTTTTGAAGATACGAAATACCAGTTTCCAACCGCTGACTTGTGTGAGAAGATAAGTTGATTGTTATCAGGTAGCCCTTATCAACCCCTGTAAACGGATGCTGTAATGTTGTTATTGTTTGTTTGGTATATTGTCCTTTATGCCTAAAACAATAACATGAATTGAATTTTTATTTGCAGCCCCCGCGCCAGCTGCAGATTTTTTTGTGGTGCTGCAGCAGCATTTCCCCCACTCTATAATTTTCACATTTCCCACATTTCCCATATTTTCACATTCATATGATTACAATAAAAGAAGGTGATAAAGCTCCCGCCTTTTCCGGCAGGAATCAAAAAGGAGAAAAAATTGCTTTATCGGACTATAAAGGGAAAAAGCTGGTATTGTATTTTTACCCGGAAGATGATACGCCTGCCTGTACGGTACAAGCCTGTAATTTAAGGGACAATTTTTCTTTATTGAAACAAAAGGGGTTTGAAATACTGGGTGTAAGTCCCAATGACGAAAAATCACATAAGAAATTTGAAGAAAAATACTCACTTCCGTTTGATTTGCTGGCCGACCCAAACCATAAAGTTATTGATAAGTACGGGGTCTGGGGTCAAAAGCAGCTGTATGGCAGAAAGTACATGGGATTGCACAGGACCACGTTTATTATTGATGAAAAAGGAGTGGTCAGGAAAATTTTTCTACGTCCCAGGAATAAACAACATGCAGAAGAAATTATTAAGGCATGGGAACAGTTATAAATGCAAATAGATACCAGTAATATAAAAATAAGAGAACGTTCCTGGAAAGCGAAGCTCGCTGCCCGGTGGCTGGGGGTGGATAATGTGGCTTTTACTTTAGGCAAAACCATTCACCTGTACAATGCTACCGCCCAGGAGTTTTTGCACGATACCCGCTGGGTAAAACACGAATTGAAGCACGTTGAGCAATTCAGCCGGTACGGATTCATTCCCTTTATAGCCCGCTATACCATTGAAGCCATAAAAAAAGGGTACCGCAATAACAAATATGAAATTGAGGCCCGCATGGCGGAACATGACACGGGATAGGGAGCGCAAAGTTCAAACCGTTCTGCCACGATACATCCGCTCGGTTCGTTTCTCTATGTAACCCCGCACACCTCAACAATATACCTCCTCCTGTTTGATCACCAGGGGAAAACAAAACTGGCAGTATGGCCGTTTTGAAATGCGGGCCCGTATAGATACTGATCCGGGTATGTGGCCTGCCTGGTGGACACTGGGTATACAAAAACAGTGGCCGGAGAACGGCGAAACAGACATTATGGAGTATTACAGCGGCATACTTTTAGCAAACATCCTTTGTCGCGGTAAAGACAATTCCAATTGGCGGACAGAACGGTGGTGATCCCCGGCACACTGCATTTCCTAAAAGAATGGAGGTAGATTATGTGAGGGTGTGGGAAAGAAAGTAATTACCTCTGCCTGTATATTACGCCCCTCCAGGGCTTGCCTACAACGTTGCCTTTCCTTAGAGATACCGCCCCTTCGGGGCTGCGGCCTCCCAGTATTCCCGGCAAGATCTTCGATTCGAAGGGTATAGCTTCGTGTATTCTCCGAACGATATCCGTTTCGCGGTATAGTCTATCGCTATAAAAGTAATAGGCCTGTAATATAAACTAAACCCGGACCAGCCCTGAAAGGGCGATATCTCCGGATCCTGGGGCGTAGCCCCTCGTTTCTACCCGATCAATCTCCCCCGGTCGTGGGGTGCAGCCTTAAAACTAATCCCACACATACCTTTCATCATAATCTACTTCATAGTAATTGAGGTATTCTATGTATTCCTCCTGGAAGTTTTTCTTACTATGATGGGCATGCTGATTAGCGATATAGGCTATAACGGTGTCTGCCTCTGCGGGGTTAACAGAAAACGCACCATATCCGCTCTGCCAGTAAAAGTTACTTAGCGACCGGTCCTTTGTCTTTATCCATTTTGAGGAATGTGATTTTACTTCTTCCAGCAACTTCATTAAAGCAATTTTTTTTGACAGCCTGCAAAGAATATGAACATGATCTGTATAACCCCCGACTTTTATCGGCTGACAGTCCAGGCTTTTACAGATGCCCCCGAGGTAACTGTGAAGCTCATCTTCATACGGAGGATAAATAAGCGGCTGCCGGTACTTGGTGCTGAACACGAGATGAACGTAATTTTTTACAAGTGACTGTCCCATATTCCATAAGTTAGCGATGATAAAATAATATGTCTGAAATCTCTGCTACCAATATAATTAATTATTACCGGTAATACAATAGTAGATAGCAGGATACTTTGATGCTTCGATTAATTCCGCAGCCCTGAAAGGGCGATATCCCCGGATCGTCGGACGCAGCCCTTTATTTGTTATTTGCCGAGCTGTTTCACGGAACCCCGGATCAACCTCTCCGATATTACAGCCTTCTCAGCTTTTCCGCCGCTTTTTCCAGCGTCTCTTCTTTTTTACAAAAACAAAAACGCAGCACTTTATTGTCGGTGGGTGTTTGGTAAAATGCGGAAACGGGTATGGTGGCTACGCCGTGATCTTTCGTAATTCGAACAGCCAGATCTTTTTCCGTTTCATCGCTGAAATGGCCATAGCTGCCTAAAATAAAATAGCTGCCGTAAGAGTTGTGCATCTCAAATCTGGTGTCCTTCATCAATCGTAAAAAATAATCTCTCTTCTGCTGTATGAAAGCGCCCAGTAATTCATACTGGTCTTTTTGCTTTAAAAAGGAAGCAAGCGCTACCTGCTTGGGCGTATCCG
>NZ_DAOMOZ010000010.1:0-46412 GCF_035444585.1 Agriterribacter sp. | reverse complement strand
ACAGACGTGGAAAGCAAAATTAAAAAAGGACAGGTAGGCGGCATCTTCAGCATGGCTTCGGTGGGTCGTATCCGTAAAACACAGGAACTGGCGGTTACCCAAACCCGTTTAAAGATCCCCATCATCTTTGGCATGGATGTTATTCACGGGTATAAGACCATGTTTCCCATTCCGCTGGGCTTATCCTGCACATGGGATATGGAACTTATGGAGGCCTCCGCCCGTATTGCTGCTGTTGAAGCTACCGCAGACGGGCTCAACTGGACATTCTCACCCATGGTGGATATTGCCCGCGATCCGCGATGGGGCCGTATTTCGGAGGGATCTGGTGAAGATCCTTACTTAGGCGAAGCTATTGCCAGGGCTATGGTTAAAGGTTACCAGGGCACTGATCTTTCTGCCAGTAATACATTGATGGCCTGTGTTAAGCATTTTGCATTGTATGGTGCAGCCGAAGGCGGTCTCGATTACAATACCACCGACGTGAGCCGTGTGAGAATGTACAATGAATATCTTTCCCCGTACAAAGCCGCTATAGATGCGGGGGTGGGAAGCATCATGACCTCCTTCAATGAAATTGATGGCATACCCGCTTCCGGCAACCGCTGGCTGCTTACGGGTTTGCTGCGTAAACAATGGGGCTTTACAGGATTGGTGGTATCAGATTATACCTCGGTCAATGAAATGATAGATCATGGCATGGGCGACTTACAAACCTGCGCCGCACTGGCATTGAACGCCGGGCTCGACATGGACATGGTAGGCGAAGGGTTTTTAACTACTTTAAAGCAATCCCTGCAGGAAGGAAAAGTTACACTAAAAGCCATTGACAATGCCTGCCGGAAAATACTGGAAGCAAAATATAGACTGGGGTTGTTTGATGACCCCTACCGCTATTGTGACAGCGACCGCGCTGCTTCAGAAATCTTTACCGCAGCACATTTGCAAAAAGCGCGGGAAACAGCCGCTCAAAGCTTTGTATTGCTGAAAAACGAGGATGATCTTTTGCCATTGAAAAAAACGGGTACCATTGCGCTGGTAGGGCCGCTGGCCGATGCTAAAGAAAACATGACAGGCACCTGGAGCGTGTCGGCCGATTTTTCAAAAGCCGTTTCCCTGCTGACCGGCTTGCAAAATGCTGCAGGCAACAAAGCAAAAATACTTTACGCAAAAGGTTCCAATTTAACGGAAGACAGTTTGCTTGAGCAAAGGGCAACAATGTTTGGGAAATCGTTGGGCAGGGATAACAGATCCGATAGCGCCATGCTGAAAGAATCTTTAAGTGTGGCTGCACAGTCGGATGTAATTGTAGCAGCATTGGGTGAAGCGGCGGAAATGAGCGGTGAAAGCGCCAGCAGAACAAATCTTGATATCCCGGACGTACAGAAAAAATTGCTGAAGGCGCTGGTTAAAACCGGAAAGCCCGTGGTGCTGGTTTTATTTACAGGCCGGCCGCTCACGCTGGTTTGGGAACAGCAGCATGTGCCGGCTATATTGAATGTATGGTTTGGCGGAACAGAAGCAGGCAATGCCATTGCGGATGTTTTATTTGGAGATGTAAATCCTTCCGGGAAATTAACTACTACCTTTCCACAAAACATAGGGCAGGTTCCGCTGTATTACAATCATAAAAATACAGGCCGTCCTTTAGCGGAAGGGCAGTGGTTCCAAAAATTCCGTTCCAATTACCTGGATGTTTCCAATGATCCTTTGTACCCTTTTGGCTTCGGATTAAGCTATACCAGCTTCAGCTATAGCGATATTGAACTGAGCAGCAATACGCTCCGGTCTAACCAGGAAATAACGGCTGCTGTGGTGGTGACCAATACAGGAGCCCGCCGCGGGAAGGAAACAGTGCAGTTGTACATCCGCGATATGGTAGGCAGCATCACCCGCCCGGTAAAAGAATTAAAAGGATTTCAAAAAATTGAACTGGGGCCGGGGGAGTCCAAAAAAGTTGCATTCACCATTTCGGTAGATGACCTTAAATTTTATAACACCGATCTTCAGTATATTGCCGAGCCGGGAGATTTTAAAATTTTTATGGGGACCAACAGCAGGGATGTGAAGGAAATTGATTTCAAACTGCTGCCCTGAAATTAGAAAAGCACAAAGAACCAAAACACAAGAATCAAATAAAATACAAATGTCAAATCCGAAGCCGGTAAACCGAAATCTGCACAATAAGAGAAAGGCGGAGAGTGAAAAAGAAGCACTCATCCTTTTGTTAGCAACTCAACTGAGACCTGAAACCTGTAACTTGTATCCTTCACTTCACTAAAAAAGAACGATATGCGTTTGCTGCTGCTGCTTTTGTTTTCATCTTTCGCCCAACGGGCGCTACCGCAAACAGGGAAACAAAAGCCCATGAATATTATTTTTATCCTGGCGGATGATCATCGCTACGATGCCATGGGTTTCATGAACAGGATACAGGGGCTGCAAACCCCCGGTATGGACCGCATGGCAAGGGAAGGTATGCATATAAAAAATGCATTTGTATCTACAGCCCTGTGCTCTCCCAGCAGGGCATCCATATTAACCGGCCAGTATGCGCATACCCATACCGTTGTAGACAACAATTCTCCGCTACCCGATCACCTTAAGTTCTTTCCGCAGTACCTGCAGCAGAAAGGCTATCAAACCGCTTTCATGGGAAAATGGCATATGGGTGCTACTAAAAATGCTGACCCCCGGCCGGGTTTCGATTATTGGGTGAGCTTCCGCGACCAGGGTGTATATTATAACCCGGTATTTAATGTTAATGGCAAAGAAATAAAGTTCAGCGACAGCGCATACACTACTGATCTTTTAACAGACTATGCCATCAACTGGCTGGATAAGACCAGCAAAAGCAAGCCTTTTTTCCTTTATTTGTCGCATAAAGGCGTACATGCCGAATTCTATCCTGCCAAAAGGCATAAGAATAAGTATGCCGGCATTCCTGTAGTATGCCCGCCTTCCATGTACCTCACGGTAACGGATAGCAGCAAAACATTCGGCACCGTTACCGCTCCTCAAACAAAAGTAAATTACCGCGATATCCCGCAATGGGTGCGCAACCAACGCTATAGCTGGCATGGCGTGGATTATATGTACCACGGTGCTATCGTATTTGATGATTTTTACCGCCGCTATCTCGAAACGCTGCAGGCGGTGGACGAAAGCATTGAAAAAGTACTGGAATGGGTTAAAGAGAACGGCCAGGAACAAAACACCATGGTGGTGTATATGGGCGATAACGGCTTTTCATTCGGAGAGCATGGCCTGATAGATAAAAGACATGCGTATGAAGAATCTATGCGGGTTCCCATGCTGGTATGGGCGCCCGGTATGGTGAAGCCATCTTCGGTGCTGGAGCAGGTGATCATGAACGTGGATATCGCGCCTACTTTCCTGCAACTGGCAGGTATTGACAAGCCATCACAGATGCAGGGCTATTCTTTTGCAGGCTTATTGAAGGGACAAACAACAGGCTGGCAGCGTGATAAGGTGTTTTATGAATATTACTGGGAGCAGGCCTTTCCCCAAACCCCTACCACTTTTGCAATAAGAACGGATCGCTATAAATATATCTATTACAATGGTGTGTGGGATATCAATGAGCTGTATGATCTGAAAAACGATCCCTATGAAATGAACAACCTGATCCGCGATACGGCCTACAGGAAAACAGGCCTGCTGCTGAAGACCGAATTGTTCGACTGGCTCGGTAAAACCGGCGGACTTCAGATACCCTTAAAAAAAGCAGCGCCCATGAAGGGAGACAATTTATACAGGGGAACGTATTGAGAACATTGCAGGCATACCCTGCTTTGCGTGATGCGGCAACCGGGGTTTTGGTATACAAGCTTCAATCCTTTCCGCAGGATCATAAAGAATGCTACGTTCAAATATCAATGCGCTTCCAGCCAGTTCTCTCCTTCCCCTGCTTCGGCAACAACCGGCACGGCATTGGGTAAGGGCATAGCGGTTTGCATACATTCAATGATCAGCGCTTTTAATTCATTTGCTTCTTCTTTTACCGCATCAAAAATCAGTTCATCATGTACCTGGAGGATCATTTTGCTTCGCATATGCTCTTTTTTTATAGCAGTATGCACTTTTTGCATCGCCAGCTTTATCATGTCAGCGGCGCTGCCCTGGATAGGCGAATTGATGGCATTTCGCTCGGCAAACCCCCGCACTGTAAAATTGGATGAATTGATATCGCGCAGCCAGCGCTTGCGTCCCATCAGCGTTTGTACGTAGCCGTGCTCGCGGGCAAAATTGATGGTATCATCCATATATCTGGTGATCCCTGCAAACTGTTTTTTATAATTGTCTATGATCTCCTTTGCTTCCGTGCGGGTGATGCCCAGGTTATCGGCCAGTCCAAATGCACCCTGGCCGTAAATGATGCCGAAATTAACGCTTTTCGCCTTATACCGCTGTTCCTTTGTAACAGCTATTTCTTCAATGCTGTATACTTTTGAGGCCGTGGCGGCATGAATATCCTTGCCACTCCTGAATGCATCGCACATGGCGGGATCGCCGCTGATCGCCGCAACAATGCGCAGCTCGATCTGCGAATAATCGGCAGAGAGCAATATATGCTTATCATCACGCGGTATAAAAGCTTTCCTTATTTCTCTTCCTCTTGCCGTTCTTACCGGTATGTTCTGCAAATTGGGATTATTGCTCGCCAGCCTGCCGGTAACGGCTACCGCCTGTCCGTAAGTGGTATGCACCCTTCCTGTTTTACGGTTCACCATCTGAGGCAACGCATCCACATAAGTGGATTTTAATTTGGTGAGCTCGCGATACGCTAAAATATCTTCTACAATTTTACTGGAATGCGCCAGCTTCAGCAACACATCCTCGCCGGTAGCATATTGTCCTGTCCTGGTTTTTTTGGCTTTGGGATCCAACTGCAATTTTTCAAAAAGCACTTCCCCCAGTTGCTTGGGGGAAGACAAATTAAACCGTACGCCCGCCTGCTCATATACATTTGCTTCCGCCTGCTTTGCCTCTTTGCTCAATTCTGCTGAATACTGGTTCAAAAAATCCGTGTCAACTCTTACGCCCTCAAACTCCATATCGGCAAGCACTTTTACCAGTGGGTTTTCTACTTCAAAAAAAACCTTCTCTACATCCTTTGCCTTCAGTTCGGGCAACAGGGCCCGCTTTAACTGCAATGTTATATCCGCATCTTCAGCAGCATATTCCTTTATCTTCTCCAGCTCCACATCGCGCATATTGCCCTGCTGTTTGCCTTTTTTTCCGATCAGCTCTTCTATATGTACGGGTTCATAACCCAAATACTGTGCGCTCAGCATATCCATACCGCGCTTGCCATCGGGCTCAATTACATAATGTGCCAGCATGGTATCAAAAAGCGCTCCCTGTATTTCTATATCGTACCACTTTAAGACCAGCATGTCGAACTTAATATTCTGGCCAACCCAGGTTATGTCTTTTTTCGCGAACAGGGGTTGAAGCTGCTTCAGCATTGCAACTGTTTTTTCCCGGTCGGGCGAACAGGCAACGTAATATGCTTCGCCGGGCGTCCATGAAAAGCTCAATCCCACCAGTTCTGAATCGTTGGCATCCAGCCCGGTTGTTTCGGTATCGAAACATATTTCATTCTGCAACATCAGCTTTTCCACAAGCACTTTTAATTCATGCTCTTCCGTGATGGCAGTATAGGTATGTGGGGTATTGTGAATGTTTTTACCTTCAGGTAAGCTTGTAACGGCCAACTCTTCGCCGGCTTGCTTTTTTCCGGGAAGGCTGCTTACCGAAACTTCCTGAACATTGGTGTTGCCGAAAAGATCGGTCTGCACCGCGGTTATCGTAACTTTTTCTCCCGCATTCCTGGCGGCAATGGGCAGGGTTTCCCCCAGTATCCTCTGAGCTATTGTACGAAATTCAAGGCTGGTAAACACTTCCATCAGCATTTCGCGGTTCCACTCTTTTAGTTTAAAGTCGTCTTCGTGAAAAACAACTGGCACATCCGTAATAATGGTAGCCAGTTTTTTACTCAGGATGGCGGCATCTTTCCCGTTCCTTATCTTTTCGCCCAACGCACCTTTTATTTTATCTGCATTTGCCAGTATATTTTCCAGGGTTCCGTATTCGGCCAATAATTTGGCAGCGGTTTTTTCACCAACCCCGGCAATACCCGGAATATTGTCCACTGCATCGCCCATCAACCCCAGCACGTCTACCACCTGTTCCACACTTTTAATGTTCCATTTTGCACATACTTCAGCCGGTCCCATTATTTCCACATCACCCCCCTGGTAACCGGGCTTATAAATTTTTATTTTATCGCTTACCAACTGCCCGTAATCTTTATCGGGCGTTACCATAAATACTTCATATCCCGCATTGGCGGCCTGTATGCTCAACGCACCAATAATATCATCTGCTTCGTATCCGTCGAGCTCAATTACCGGTATATTGAAGCCCTGCACAATATGTTTAATATCGGGCAAAGCGCTCAACAGGTCTTCCGGCGCCTCCTGCCGGTTGGCCTTGTATTCCGCAAAATCAGTATGCCGCTCGGTGGGTGCATGCGTATCGAAGCACACAGCCATATGCGACGGCTTTTGGTTGTTGATCAGCTCTGCCAGCGTATTGGTAAAGCCAAACTGGGCATTGGTATTACGCCCCTTTGAGGTAATGCGCGGATTGCGGATCAATGCATAATATGCACGAAAGATCAGCGCCATGGCATCTAAAAGAAACAGCTTCTTACTCATGCCGCTAAGGTAATTGTTTTGGATTTGAGATCCACCACGGCGGACAGGTTTAAGATTTGAAATCCGATCTCGTTTGGTTGGGAAAGCTTTTAAAATTATGATATATAACTATTGTTTGTGCCTTTCAGCCGGCGGACTTGCATTTTGCTCAACTGCGATCCTGCAGTTAAGATTTATGTACGAAGTAATAATAAAGTATCAAATCCGCAGCTCATCAACCCGTATGTTTGCTCAATAAAAATCAACACCACGATAATGAAGCTGATGATTAACAAACACGCACTTTCAAAATTGAATTTCTTATACTTCCCTTATGCTCAATAATAAGAATATTGTCATTATAGGAGGAACAACGGGGATAGGCTTTTCGGCAGCCAAAGCATTTATCCGGCACGGAGCAAAAGTAGTTGCTGTTGGGCGCCATGATGGTACCGGGCGGCAGGCGCAGCAGGCGTTCGGCGATTCAGGTTTGGTTTTCACGGGAGATGCTATTCAGGAAAATACAGCCTCCGACGCGATTGAATTATGTATGAAAACCTGGGGAAGTTTTGACGGGCTTTATCATGTAGCCGGTGGAAGTGGCCGTAAAATGGGAGATGGGCCATTGCATGAGCTCTCGCTGGAAGGCTGGAATAAAACACTGGAATTGAACCTTACTTCTTTAATGCTTTCCAACAGGGCTGCAGCACAGTTTTTTTTAAAAGCCAAACGCGGGGGTTCTATTTTAAATATGGGCTCGGTTTTGGGTTATTCGCCGGCTCCGGAATATTTTACAACGCACGCGTACGCAGCGGCCAAGGCGGCCGTCATTGGCTTTTCCAGATCTTTGGCTGCTTATTATGCAAAAGATAATATACGCGTTAATGTGATTGCCCCGGGACTGGTAGAAACACCAATGGCACAACGGGCTGCCGGCGATACTGAAATTATGCATTACATCAAAAGCAAGCAGCCCTTAGATGGAGGAAGGATCGGGAGGCCCGGGGACCTGGACGAAGCTGCCTGTTATTTCATGTCTGAAGGTTCACGGTTTACAACCGCACAGGTACTGGCCATTGACGGCGGCTGGAGCGTAAGCGAAGGGCAAATATCTTCAAAGCATAAACAATGACAACAGCAATAGGTATTGACCTGGGAGGCACCAATATCAAGGGCGTATTGCTCAATGCTAAAGGCCACCTGATACACCGGGCCGAACGGGCAACACAACCGGGTACCGCCGGCGAAGGTTGGCACTGGAAACAAACCGTGTCTCAAATGATCGCGGAGCTAAAATCAAAAAGCGCTCATCCTGTAAAAGCTATTGGCCTGGCAGCCCCCGGTCTCCCAAACGAAAGCAATTCAGCCATCCGGCTAATGCCTGTGAGGCTTAACGGATTGGAAAACCTTATCTGGACGGACTATCTGGGCGAAAAAAAGGTTTGGGTTTTAAATGATGCCCATGCTGCCTTAATAGCTGAGGCAAGATTCGGAATCGGGCAGGGGATAAAAAATATTGTTATGCTAACCTGGGGAACGGGCGTGGGCGGCGGCGTATTGATGAACGGAGAATTGTACCAGGGCAATTATCAGATGGCAGGGCACCTGGGGCATATGATATTGGATGTTGATAATGAAGGTCCCGGAATTACAGGAATGCCCGGAACGCTTGAAAATGCTATAGGTGATGCCACTATATCAAAAAGATCTTTTGGGAGGATCCAGTCAACCTATGAACTGGTAAAAGCCTACCGGCAGGGAGATCCTTTTGCCACTTTTATCTGGTTGAACACAATACGAAAATTAGCCATGGGTATTTGCTCCCTATGCAATTTACTTTCTCCTGAACTGGTCATTTTAGGTGGAGGAGTTACAAAAGCGGGCGACGCCTTATACAAGCCGTTAGCCGAATTCATAGACGTATATGAATGGAAAAATACAGGTAAAAAAACACCCGTTAAACAAGCGGGATACGGCGAAATGGCCGGGGCAGTAGGTGCTGCGGGCTTTGCGTTCAGTAAAGCAGACTTGTCCGGCTGAAATACTTTGTATGCAGATGCATCAAAAACAACATTGAGTTCCCCCTGGCTAAAAACAATAATAAATATTCAAGAGAAATCTTTGGTTACAATCGATCAATATGGACGTAATTCATGAGTATCTTACCAAATGCCGCAAAATCATTGAGGTTGTAGAGAAACAATCTGAGCTTATACGAAAAGCGGCAAATTTGTTTACCGCAACCATCCTGGCCGGTCGTATGGTCCATGTGTTTGGCTCGGGGCACAGCAGGATCATGGTAGAAGAAATGTGGCCCCGTTACGGCTCTTTTCCCGGGTTCAACCCAATAGTTGAGCTGTCCCTCACTTTCCATAACCTGGTAGTAGGCGCAAATGGACAAAGACAGGCCATGTTCCTGGAAAATGTACCGGGACTTGCGGAAAGGATCTTACGCAACTTTGATTTGAGCACCCTGGATACGGCTTTGATCATTTCTTCAAGCGGTTGTAATATCGTTCCCATTGAAATGGCGGAAAATTTTCAGCGGAAAGGCATCAGGGTAGTGGCTTTACTTACAAAAAAGCATGCTGCAAATAGCAGCAGTAAGCGAAAAGATGGAAAAAAACTTGGTGATTTTGCAGATATCATCTTAGACACGGGTGCTCCCCTGGGTGATGCCATGATAAAAATACCCAACCTGGAAACACCGGTATCTCCCGGATCCACCATTGGAGGAGCCCTGATTGTAAATGCCATCAAGGCTGAAGTGGCCCGTTTGCTTACAGCAGCGGGACAACCCCCGAAAGTATTGAGCAGTGCAGCGGTAGTTGGAGCAGAAAAGGCTGTTCAGCTATTTGAAAGCGCTTATGATGAACATGCTCATCGCCTGGCAGGATTATATAAATCTGTCGGAAATCCGGTTTCTCCTCATCATTAATGCAGTATTAGTTATGACAGACCTCATTAATCACCATAAGATCCCTTTACTGGCCGAAACAGATATCCTGGTAATAGGGGCTGGTTCTGCCGGCTGTTTAGCCGCGTTGGCTGCAAGGCAAGGCCGGAAATACGAGGTAATGCTGGTTGAACGCTATGGTTTTCCCGGAGGCACATCCACGCAGATGCTCGATACATTTTATGGATTTTTCACACCGGGAGAAGCACCCAAAAAAATTGTGTCGGGTTTGGCAGATACGATCGTACATAAACTGGATCAAACGGGAGATATTTTTTTACGTCCGAATACTTACGGAGCGGGAACAGGCGTAAATTATAACCCGGAACGCTTAAAATATGTGTGGGACCAACAGATCATTGAAGCCGGTATCCGTTTTTTACTCCATACTACTTTGGTTGACACAGTAAATGAAGAAGCAGAAAAACAGAGTTGTATTTTCTGGAACAAAAGTGGATTTTATAAGGTGAAGGCGAGAAGAGTTATCGACGCTTCCGGCGATGCTGATTTTTGCCATTTGGCAGGATTCGCTTATGAAGTGGCGGGTGAGTCGGAACCCGCTCAAAGCATGACCACTACTTTCAGGATGAGCAATGTTGACCTCGAAAAATTCAAACAGGCAGGCGGTAAAAAAATGATGAATGAAAAAATGAAGATCGCCTTTGAAACAGGAAGCTATTCGCTACCCAGGAAAGAGGGATCGGCGCATGAAATGTGCCAGAAAGGATGTGTATCTACCGTAGCGGTTAAAGTAGGGGGCTTAAATCCGTTAAATATGGAAGAGCTCACCCTGGCGGAGATGGAAGGACGGAGACAGGCATTCATTTTCGAGGAATTCTTTAAGAATGAAGTGCCGGGATATGAAGCATCAAAGATCATCGGCCTTTCGCATCAGATAGGCGTTAGGGAAACGAGGCGTGTGTATGGTGAATATCGCCTCACTAAAAATGATTGTCTCTCAGGCAATATTCCCGGAGACAGTATTTTTCTCTGTGGCGCACCTATTGAAGATCATCGGGAGGCTAAAAACGGAGAAAGCGAAACCTTCTGGCAATACATTCCTGATAATGGAGTGTACGGCGTTCCCTATGGAACGATCGTACCCAAAGGCAGCGCATTGGCCTGGGTGGCAGGCCGTTGTTTTTCTGCCACGCATGATGCCCATGCCTCATGTCGCTCGATGGCCCAAACCATGTGCATGGGTCAGGCTGCAGGATCAGCTGCCGTATTATCGCTGGATGAAGATATGGCCGCTCATGCCCTGGATATTGCTGAGCTGCAATCCAAACTGCTTCAAACGGGAACCCTCCTGGAGGTGCCTCATACTTTGGCAGACACGGGCAGGAACGGCTGGAGAAATAATTTCGTGGGGTAAGTATCATTTTGTGAATAGTGAGTGGTGAGTGGTGAGTGGTGAATAGTGAGTGGTGAATAAATTCGCCATTGTTTACGACACGATAATCTTAACCTAACATACATATGCAATCAACTACAACCCCATTTGTACGTACGGTTTTGGGAGATATAGCTCCTGCAGAAATGGGACTCACCTATTCTCACGAGCATATTATTATTGAGGAAAGCTATCCCACCCTGCAGGATCCATTGTTTCTTTTGAATGACGTAGATAAAATTTCGCAGGAATTAAAAAGCTTTTATGACGCAGGAGGAAGAACCATGGTAGACACCATGCCTGCCGATTGTGGCCGCAATGTGCTCAAGCTGGCTGAAGTATCCCGCAGAACAGGCGTAAATATTATAGCGCCTACCGGCATTCATCTCGAAAAATACTACCTGCCCAATCACTGGCGGTATTCCTATACCGAAGATCAGCTGACCCGGTTATTTATTGATGATGTAATGAGTGGTATTGATGCCAATGATTACAACGGCCCCTGTATTAACCGTACCATTCATAAGGCTGGTATGATCAAGCTGGCCACCGGTGATGAAAAGATCACCGCCCACCAGGAGAAAATATTTCATGCAGTGGTGAACACGCACCTGGAAACCGGCGTGCCCATTTTAACGCATTCCAATTTTGGTAAACATGCCATTGACCAGGCAAACATGTTTGAAAAGCTGGGGGCGCATTTGGAGCATGTGGTTATTTCACATGTTGATCGCTGCAAGGATACCGGGTACAACCGGGCATTGCTTGAAACCGGTGTAAAAGTAGAATACGACAGCGCTTTCAGGTGGAAAGGAAAAGAAAACCAGATCTACAAGCTCCTGGAAGCTTTGCTGCCTGATTTCCCCGACCAGGTAACAATGGGAATGGATGCCGCCAAAAACAGTTACTGGCAATCGTATGGCGGCAAGCCCGGACTGAATTTTTTGCTGACCACCTTTAAAGATGACCTGCAAAAGATGGGCTTGGGTCAGTATTATGAAAATATTTTTTTTAACACCCCGGCACAGCTTTATTCATTTTCGTAAGGAATGCATCTGCTATTCACATAAAAATTGGCCGCTATTCAAAGGGCCGGTAGAGAGGATATGCCACGAAGACCCGCCTGAACCGGACGCCCGCCCGTGCCGGTACGGACGGGGGCAGACACAAAAACACGAAGTCCTGAGCTTCAGGTTTTATTTTCTTCGTGCCTTCGTGGCAAAACATTCCTTTTCAGATCCGCCGCTTTACAGCTCTCTTATCCAGATATTCCGGAAACTGACTTCACTTCCGTGCCCCTGCAATTTAACAGCGGCTTTATCGTGAAGCTCGTAACGGGGAATACCTATATATTTTATTGTTCCCTGGATCTCAAAATGGTTGAGCGTTAATACGCCATTATGCACCAAGGTAATATAGGCCGGCTTTTCAACGCTGCCATTGTAGCGAAATCGGGGAGCTGTGTAATAAATGTCAAAGGTATTCCAGTCACCCGGCTTGCTGGAAGCATTTGCCATAGGGATCACCTGCTTATAAATGCTCCCGATCTGTCCGTTGGCATACAGTGGGGTTTCGTTATTATAGGAATCGAATATCTGCACCTCATAACGTTCCTGCATAAATACACCACTATTGCCGGCATTGTTGCGGTCAGTACTGTTTTTAGCGTCTGCCGGAATTTTAAACTCAACATGTAACTGGCAATCACCAAATTTTTGTTTGGTCTGAATATCACCGGTACCCGGTTTAAAAGTCATAACGCCATCTTTCAAATTCCACACGCAGCGACCCTGATCTTTTGACATTACCCAACTGTCGAGATCTTTGCCATTGAAAAGAACGATCGCATCGGAAGGTGGTGCGCCGCCTATGCCCGGAGTAACGATTTTAGGTAGTGGTCCTGCTACTTCCGTAGCCTCCGGTTTGGTATAGTCCTTCTCAAAAATGTTCTGGGCTTCCGTTATAAAACAATACATTAACAGAAATAAAGAAAACAATAATTTTTGCATAGCTTTTGATCATAAAGTTTACAATTATCCTGCGGTTAACCCGGGACTATTATGTCGTGAACAATCGTTAGACGTGAGAAGTGAGACGTTAGATTTTCACGCCTGCCTGTCGGCGGACAGGTTTGACTTCTCACGTTTCACGACTAACATAACGCTGCCTAATACCCGGGATTTTGTACCAATTTCGGATTTTTTTCCATGATGCTCAAAGGGATCGGAAGACGGTAATTTTTATCATTGGCTGTAGTATAGGTTTGAGGCACTACATTAAAATACTCGTAACTGATCTTATTGGTTGCTGTATTAAGAGAAGGCTCAACTCCTCTCACAAAACCCTGTAGCTTATTGCCTATTTTCCACCTTGTAATATCTGTATAGCGCTTATCTTCAAATGCAAGCTCAATTCTTCTTTCCGTACGGATGATCTCGCGCATCTGATCCTGGCTCACCGTACCATATGTATCCTCGATCGAAGGGATGCTTACATCGTTTCTTGTTCGTATTGCGTTAATTGCATCCAGCACAGACTGATCGGGGCCAACCGCTTCATTTTGTGCTTCGGCATATCCAAGAAGTACATCGGCATACCGGATCAATGGCCAATCCCCATGGTTTTTCTTCCCCTTGGGACGTTCCAAAAGCCCGTTGATCCTTTCATCATACGTTTTGCGTATATAATATCCCGTAGGCGTAACCCATGACGTACGGGAGCGGTCTACAGCATTGTAAGGATCTCCTTTTCTTGTGTATATAAAACCATCCCTGAACGGCGCCCCATCGTAGATAATAGATTCATAGAACCTGGGTTCACGGTTTTCATAAGGATGATCTGCGTCATACAGCGGAGATTCTGTAATGGTTTTCCCGTCTTTCATCCGGTAAGCATCTATCAGGTCCTGGGTGGGTGCAGATTCAACGATAGAATAATTTACAATGCCGAATGGTTCTATCACAGCATAGGCAGGGCCATAAAGGTCTTCCAAAAACCGGGTATCCTGATCTTCATAGGCAAGCGGATATCTTATAACGTAAGGCAAAATCATTTCACTATTGTGATTATTGTCTTCAATGAACAATCCATGGTAATAATCCGTTAGCTGGTATTTTGCCATATCCATGACCTGCTTATAACTGGCAGCAGCCTTTGCCCATAGCTCTTTGTTATTGTCGGGATTGCTTAGCGGACTTGCCGCAAGAAGCTCTACATATCCTTTCAATGCCAGTGCAGCTCCTTTTGTTATCCTGCCCCATTCTGGCTGGTCCACGGGAAGTGAGTCGGCTGCTTCCTGACAATCCCTGCTTATAAAAGCAGCGGTTTCCTGCGCACCTGCCCTTTCCCTGAATATTGCATCGCCCTGTGTTTTTATATCCAATGGTTCTTCAATGATAGGGAGACCTCCGAAATATTTAAATGTGGTCATATAAAACCATGCCCGCAGGAATTTGGCTTCAGCAACCCGCACTGTTTTATACTCATCGGGCAATGTTTCAGATTCCCTTAACTTTTGGATAAACACATTACATTTCCTGATATAAGAGAAATTCTCATCCCATGTCCAGTCATTAACGGCATCGTATCTTTTAATACTAACTAAAGTATTGCTTGGAGACAATGATCCGCTTCGAACAATTTCCGCCTGACCTTGCCAGGTTTGAACATTCATGCAGTTATCCGTCCAGCTTTCACTCCACCAGCCGGTAGTTCTATAGGGTGGTAAATAGCCATAGATATCATTTAAAAACAGGTCTGCTACCGAAGGATTGTCCCAAACTGCATCTTCGCTCACACGGTCCTGCGGTTCAATATCCAGCCATTTTTCTTTGCACGATGAAAGGAAGATGGTAGCGGTTGTTAAAGCCGTTATAAGGCTATAGTGTATTGCGCTTTTTATATTTTTCATTGTTGCTGTATTTAGAATGATAGACTAAGACCGAAAGAAACAGATTTTTGATTGGCAAATCTATAAGCGCCTCCTGCTGCGGATTCAGGATCCGAGTTAAGGTATTCAGCCGTCCAGGTAAACAAATTCTGACCAGAAACATAAAACCTCAACGACTCCGTCCTGATCTTTTTCAATAAACCGGCAGGAATGGTGTATCCAACATTAAAGCCCTTTAACCTGATGTAGGTATTATTTCTCATCGTAAGCGTGGAGGTACGGAAATTATTGTTTAAGCTGAGGTAAGACCACCTTGGGAATTTTGCGTTGGGCGTTTGCGGAGTCCAGTGATCCAGGGCTTCTACCTGGGTATTCCCATTTGAATTACCGGGCGCTCCTCCACCTGCTGCGCCGGGTCTGTTCACACTCATTAAAGTGGCTCCCTGGATCAACGCGCTGATATCAAACCCTTTCCATGAAACGGCCAGATTTAAGCCGAATATACTTTCAGGAAAATTCGGGTGGCCTATCTTTTTTTCATCCGTTGCATCTACTATGCCATCCCCGTTAATATCTGCATACTTTACATCACCAACAGTGTAGAAGCCAAATTTTTGTTCCGGCGACTTGTCAATTTCATCCTGGCTCTGGAAGTATCCCAGGGCTGTTAAACCATACTGGGCTCCCAGTTGATTGCCTGTACGCCGCCGGTTAGGATCGTTATAGGTTGCAGGGTTTTCAAAAATTCTAAGCAGCTTATTCCTGGCAAAGGAAAAATTAGCATTCACATCAAAAACAATCCCGTTAGAAAAATCATGCCTGGTGCCTGCAGTCAGCTCAAAGCCGCGGTTTGACATTTTTCCTGCATTTTCCTGGGGTAAAGTAATTCCATATTCTGCAGGTATGGTAACATCGGGATTCAGCAGCATGTTATCACGGACCTGGTAAAAATAATCGCCGCTGAAGGATAATAATCCATTCCATAGCACAATATCAATACCAATGTTGGTTTGTTTCTGTTTTTCCCAGGTGATGGCAGGGTTAGCCGGCGATCTTTCATACAATCCTGTTCCCAGTTGACCACCCAGTCTGTAAATTTCATTAGCTATACCGTATGTGCTCAGATATTGAAAAGGTTCGCCGGCAAGATTTCCGGATTGACCCCAGGAAGCGCGCAGCTTCAGCTCGTTGATCCAGGAATATTTGTCTTTGATGAACTTCTCCTGTCCAACTCTCCATCCTGCAGAAACAGCCGGGAAATAACCGGTCCTGAACCCGGGAGCAAAATAATAATGCTGGTCACGACGGCCCGAAAAACCGATCATATATTTATCAGCGTACCTGTAGTCCAGTTTTAACACCTGCCCGATCTGGCGTGCTTGTGTTGCACTGCCGCCATTCCCGATATCCGTTTGAACTGAACTTCCCATGTCGAGGGTGGGGATCAGGATACTGTAATTCTTCTTAGTTGCATAAAAATTCTTGTTGTTCAGGTCACGCAATTCGGTCACAAACAATACGGAGATCGAATGTTCGCCGAAACTGCGGTCATAATTCAAAAAACCCTGGGCAGTAATATTATTCGACCTCGAATAGTTTTGCGCAAAGCTGGGTTTTGATGTGGGCAGTCTTTGGGTGTACACAGCCGGGGTTACCGTATTGTCAACGTCCCAGTAAATGGGATCAACATTCCATGCTTCGCCAAATGCATTAATGTTCTGATAATTAAAAACGCCCTTAATGCTCAGACCTTTTACAGGTAGCTTTTGTTCAAGCGCTATGTTATAAACGGTGTTATCGGCTTTATCAGAACTCATGCCCGAAGTATAGATGCGACCCGCCGGGTTGAAATCAAACCTGCCTCTTGCCCAGTATCCGGGTGTGTTGGGATACCATATGGCGTCGTCAGGGGCAATCTCATACATTCTTCCGTAAATGCCGAATACATCCGTTATCTGACCGCCGAATGAGGGCCATTTTCTTATGCCCCGGTCGGTCCTTACAGTTAAGGAAGCTTTCAGCGTCTTTGTTATGTCAGCATCCAGGTTAAGCACTCCGTAATATTTTTTGAACTTTTCAGTAGGTATCATTGACGCCTGGCTGAAGTACCCGAAGCTTGCATAATAGCTGATGTTTTCAGTACCTCCTCTAACCGAAAGATTGTGATTGCTCATCGGGTAATCATGCCTGATAACGTCGTGCAGGTTATTGCTGTTAAAATATTTATCGTAATTACCGGAAGGATCTCCTACAGACACCTTGCGGTATTCTTCGAGCTCACTTTCCGACCAGGGAACGTTGGTATCGTTGGGATGGTCATTTAAATAAATTTCATTTTGCATCAGCGCCTGCTGGTACGAATTGAGGGTTTTGGTTAAATAAACAGGATTTTGAATTCCGTAGTTGCCATCATAAGAAAATCTTGCCCGCCCTTTGACGCCTTTTTTTGTGGTAATTAAAATTACACCATTGGCGGCAGCCAACCCGTAAGGAGCCGCAGCAGCCGCATCTTTTAAAACGGATATATCTTCGATATCTGCAGAGTTCACATCATTCATCCGGCCCGGCACACCATCAATAATGACCAGGGGCGCTGAATTGCCAATGGTATTTTGACCCCTGATCCGGATGGTGGTTTCATCAAGACCGGATTCCCCGCTGGTTTGATAAGATAAAATACCGGTAACTCTGCCGCTCAATTTATTAGCGATATTAGGTACGGCTTCTACCAGCTTATCCCCTTTTATGGCACTGATGGAAGAGGTTAATGTAGCCTTCCTGGTTTTGTTGCCATATCCCACCACTACAACCCCTGCCAATCCGGAAGCATTTTCTTCCATGATCACATCAAATGCACTTTGGTTGCCTACAACAACAGACTTCTCCATAAACCCGATATGGGTGAACACTAAAACAGACTGGCTCCCGGGAACTTCAAGGGAAAACCTTCCATTCTCGTCCGTCATCGTTCCGATCTGAGCGTTTTTTACTTTTACGCTCACGGATGCCAGCGGTTCCTGTGCGGGACTTTTAACCACGCCGGAAATTTTTACCGACTGGGCATGTACAGTGCTGAACGAAAGCAGCCACAGGAGCGCAGCGATAAAAGAGAAACGCCTCCCTGGTTTCCGGAGATCACGGCATGTTTTGAATAAGCTGAACTTGTTGTTCATGATCGTTAGTTTAGTTAGTAAATATTTGCTTTTTCTTTTCGATACATAACATTTGCAATCCTTTAAATTATCACTCATCTCATTCTCCCGGTATCTTACAGCTTCTTGTCGTTTTGCAACAAAAACGCCGTCACATCGGCCATATCCTGCCTGCTTACGGGCATGTATCCGGGTGGCGGCATGATCGTCATTTTGTTCAGTTGCTTCCTGGCCTCAATTTGCGAAGCTTCAATGATATATTGCCTGCCGTAGGTATCCATTACTGTTACCACCTGGCCACCCGATTGGAGTATGCCATAAACGACCGCCCCGTTTTTCAACGATACGAGGTAGGGCTCAAGGCCGAAAGCAATACCCGCGGCAGGATTGGCAATGGCGTCAAGTATCACTTTTTTATCAAATCTTGTCTGGATATTGGTAAGGTCAGGACCAATTTCCTGCCCGGTGCTGCCTGCCTTATGGCACACCACGCACCTGGCGATAAACACATTTTTGCCCCGGTTGATATCAGCCGGTAATCCCGCAATGGCTTCAACAGAATAAGAGCTATCCGGTGTACCAAAATAATGAGCCATCAAAACTTTGATATTCCTGTCATCCTCCTGTAAAATTTTCACTCTTACTGTGTTGATAATGGTATCCGGCAAACGATGGTTAAGCCATAAAAAAAGGAGATGGAGTTTTCCTGTAGCGGTGGCCGCCAGTGCAGCAGCGCTTTTCATTCTTACGTTCATCGCTACCGTTGAATCAGAAACCTGCTTCCGGTATTGCAGCAGTAAGGGGTGCGCTTCCGGCAGCATATCTGCGGGTGATTTCCAGTTTTTCAGGTAAGCCGTCCAGCTATTTGTTTTACGAAATACAAGCCACCATTTCACCAGGCGGTTAATGTCATCACCGGAATGATTGTCCAGTTGCAGCATGGCTGTGGCCGCTTGCTGCGTGGGAATGAATGCCAAAGCCACCAAAGCCTTTTTCCTGTCTTCCAAAGAGAGCCCGGTGGAGGAAACTCTTTTTTGCAATGCCGGAACTGCAGCGGGTGGATGCAATTCCCAAACGATAGCAGCCAGCGCCCGGGGCCAGCTTTCGGCATCCTTCGCATCAAAATGCCGGAGCAGATCCGGGTAAAAAGCTTCGGCTTTACCTTCCAGTGCAATTCCCAATGCATTTAAGTATGCCGGATCCTTACCATCAAACGCGTTTATTAAAGTTAAGATGACCGCTTTGCTTCTTTGCAGCGGAACATCTCTCATGGCAATGGCCACTTCCCGCCTTACTGCTGCTGATTCGTCCTTAGCTGAGCGCATCGCATATTCCACCAGGTGCTCAGCATCTGCCTGCCTGAGTGCGCGGAAAGCTGTGATCCTTATATCCGGATCAGCATCCTGTAGCAGGGCCGCTACTTCTTTAATTCCCTGTTCTCCCAATTGCGACAGCAGCCAAACGGCACGGGCACGGTGATAAGGATTTTCAGAGGACAGTATTTCTTTTATTTCAGGGAGCACCCTGCTTCCCTGCGCTTTTAATAATGTAAAACCCTGGTTGCGCACATTGACAGCAGGATTCAGTAATGCAAGTATTTGACCGCTGGTATTGCTTACATCAATTACAGGCGCAGTGAGCTTTTTATTTTTGGGTGCAATCCTGTATATCCGGCCATTGCCTTTTTGATCCAGCATCTGGTGACCGCCCACCACAGGGTCGTACCAGTCGGCTACATAAATAGCCCCATCAGTACCTATCGCCACATCACTGGGACGAAACCATTTTTTTGTATTAACGGAATCTATTTCATTCCAGCGGTAGTGCTCGTTGTCGGTACTGACAGAAGCAATAAAGGAAGTTCTGCCCGATAAGCTGTAACCGGCGCCATCCGGTTTGGGTTGATAGCTGAAAACGGTATTGCGCCCGGCATCAGCGCTCAGCAACAACCCGCGATATGCTTTACCCAGCTCATCACTTTCATTGACCACTATTCCGGTTGGCGCTCCTGCACCGTACATATCTCCTGATGACATGATGCCGGGATCTTCCTGATGCCAATGGGCAGTGAGGATGCTCTGTCCCGGTCTTCTGTCGGCCTGCCAGGTCCGTACGCCGGTGGAGCTGAAATATCCGGCATTGCCTCCTTCCATCACCCAGCTTGTGCGACAGGCATCTACCTCATCGTCATTATCATTCTGCCATAAGTTACCATAAGAGTCTACTGCAACTTCGTAAGCATTGCGGAAGTTATGAGCGAGGGCTTCTAATCCTGTTCCGTCCGGGTTTATCCTGAAAGCCACGCCGCCTGTCCATATTCTTCCGTCATCGCTTTTCATCGCAGGTGTATTTTCCCTGTTGTAAGGACTGCCCCCGGTATATACGCTTCCGGCACGCAATGTCCGTCCGGACTTATCCGTAACGATGTGCGGCCCCGCGTTCCCGGCAATGAAATACCACTTCCCGTCAGGCCCGGCAGTACCCGCATGCAAGCCATGATCATGATCCCTGCCACCAAAGCCGGTGAGAAAAATCTCTTTTTTATCAGGCTTGTCATCTCCGTTTTCATCGGTATATACAATAATATTAGGCGAACAGGAAACGATTACTTTATTACCAATGACCGCAATGCCTAATGGTGCTATAAGATCTTTATCCTGCACAAAAATTTTTGAAGTATCTGCTTTTCCATCGCCATCGGTATCTTCCATTATCATCACTCTATCGCCGTTTGAATGCAGCAGGTATTGCGTGGTATCATGATTAAAATTTCGATAATCAACTGCTTCAGTAACCCAGATACGTCCCCTGATATCCACGTCTATATTGGTAGGATTGTAGAACATCGGCGACGCTGCCCATACAGTAGCTTCCAGTTCACCGGGAACAAATAACAACGGCTCCGTTTGAGATTTTTCTTTATCGGATGTACAGGAAAAAAACAGCAACAGTAAAAAGAGGATAAAGCAATGGTTGATCCGGCAGGAAATCATCGTATTAGAATATTTAAAAAGATGAGAACATACTATCTGACATCATTTTCAAAAAGAATGATGATGGGTTATAACTGAACGGATATATTTATCATTAGCCACACAGGAATGGAAAAAGGTCGCCCCCCGGGTTTACGGTACTTCCATGACGATTGGGCAATTTTTGCCAGAGCCGCTACCTCATTTGCTTTCCGGGAAATGATTGATATGCGCCAACTCTACATTTTATTTGGTTGGGCGAATCAGGCCGACATACTTTTAATAGGGCCGATCCAAATCAGCATGCTGTTTTAATCACTGCTTTTTCAATAAAAGTTAGCTGTAACAAATATAAAATGTCAAAAGCCTCAGGGTTGATACTTTTTCACCAATTCATGCAAATATTTTGACTTTACCCGGCTTATACCTAAGTATTAAATATGTGTACAAAATTTTTTTTATCTTCGGAGACCGGCAAGAGAAATGAACAGAAATTAAATTACGCCTGATCAACTACCCCGAAGAGAAGAAAAGCCGCACCTCTAAAATACTTTTATTAATATTTAAAATATGAAGCCACGGCAGGAAAAGCTGATCTTAGAGCTCATGTACTCTTTTGTAGTGCAAAAAGATGTTTATCCATACTATCCTACTCCCTGGCATTATCACCCGGAATATGAATTGGTATTGGTTTTAAAAAGTACCGGGCAGAGAACGGTTGGTGATAGCATTGAGCGATTTTCTGACGGTGACCTGGTGTTCATGGGACCCAATCTGCCCCATGCTTATCAAAACGATCCGGGTTATTACCAGAAAAATTCAAACTTAACAGCGGAAGCTATCGTTATACATTTTAAAGAAGATTTTTTAGGCAGAGACTTCTTTAATCTCCCGGAGATGATCTATGTAAAGCAGCTTTTTGACAAAGCCAGGCTCGGGGTAAAAGTTCTGGGTAAAACCCGTGAGAAGATCGCGGATATGATGCAGGAAATGCAATCCTCAGGCGGACACAGACGTATTATTCTTCTGCTTACCATACTCGAAATGCTTTCCGTTTCAAAGGAGATCCGGCTTTTGGCAAACTCCGGTTTTGTGCAGCAGGCTGCCGTATCCGCCGATGACCGGCTTGCAAAAGTTCATGAATACATTATGGAAAACTTTAAAAAAGACATTTCACTGGTTGATGCTGCCAAAGTAGCCAATATGTCTGTTCCCTCTTTTTGCCGGTTTTTCAAAGCCTGCACAAGAAAAGGATTTTCTACTTTTCTTAATGAAGTAAGGATCGGCTATGCACGTAAGCTCCTTTTGGAAGACAGGTATAATATTGCTCAAAACTGTTACGAGAGCGGGTTTAAGAATATGTCTAATTTCAACCGGCAGTTCAAGAAATATACAGGTGAATCTCCATCACATTATAAGCAAAGAGTATCACAATCAATCAATACATCGTATTCGTAAATAACAACCACGGTAACCGGCCATTGTTATTTTAACATGCAACACAGTCAATAGCTTGCCATCGCTTCTTTATTATACCTGTTCTTGTAATCCAGGGGCGACATGCCTGTTATTTTCCTGAATACTTCCCGGAATGCTTTTACATCCGAATAGCCTACTTCGTACATTACCTCACTGATGTTTTTGCGGCTTGTTTCAAGTGCTTTTTTTGCTGCTTCCATTTTTACTCTTTGTGCATATTCAACCGGCGTATTACCGGTAGCTTTAATGAATCGCCTGTCAAAATTTCGCCTGCCTACAGCCAGCTTTGAAGACAGCGCTTCTATAGATATTTTCTCCTGCAGGTTGTTTTCAATATAGGTTTGCGCCTGCCTGATCACTTCATCGTTATGCGACTTTTGTCCTGCGAATATTATAAATGCAGATTGGCTTTGCCTGTCCATTTCAATCTGGAACACCTTGGAGCAAAAGATAGCCGTTTGCCTGTCGAAATATTTTTCTACCAGGTAAAGGATAAGGTTCAGGAAAGAATAGGCGCCGCCATTGGTATAAATACCATTTTCGTCTGTGATCAATCTGTCGGGTTGCAAATTAACCGCCGGGAACATTGTTCTGAATGTATCGGCAAACGCCCAATGTGTGGAGCAGGTTTTACCGTTCAGCAAACCCGATGAAGCCAGCAAAAATGCACCTGTGCATATGCTGGCTGTTTCCGCGCCGTTTTTATATTGCTTCTCAATCCAGTCAATCAACGGCCGGTTTGCTTTTACCGCTTTTTGATAATTATGGTTCAAAGACGGGATGATGATCAGGCTGGTTTGTGCTATGTCGGAAATGTGCTTATGTGGGTGCACGGTAAACAGGTCATCATGAAAGCTTACTTTTTTTGAAATGCCCGCCAGCTCAATGGTATACAGCGCTCTTTTACCGTTTTCTTTCCGATAGGCATTGGCTCTTGTGAGGATCTTATAGGTACCGACAATGCTGCTGAGATTGTTCTGTCCTTCAGGCACTAAAATGGTAATATGTTTCACAGATTGTCTTTTTTGCAAAGTTAAAAAACAAACATGTCCAAATCAACCCGCTAAAATGTCTGATTTGCACACGGTATAAGCATGGTTCAGACAATACCTTTGCAGGAGCAGATACAATTGAACGGGTAATTGAACAACGATTTGCAAAAGATAAAACTGATCAGGTCAGGGAAAATCAGTTCATTAATAAATATAAGAAAATATAAGATCATGAAAAATCAGGATTTCACAACAACAGTTGTAACAGGCGCAACAGCGCAGGAAGTTTTTAATGCTGTCAATAATGTACGTGGCTGGTGGTCTGAAAATATTGACGGAGGTACAGATAAGCTCAACAGTGAATTTTCATACCATTACCAGGATGTGCATATTTGTAAAATAAAGATCACGGAGATGGTTCCGGACAAAAAAGTGACCTGGCATGTGACAGACAATTATTTTAAGTTCACCAAAGACAAAAGCGAATGGAAAGACACGGATATAATCTTTGAGATCGCTGAAAAGGACGGCCAAACGCAATTGACATTTACGCACCGGGGATTGGTGCCGGCATATGAATGCTACAAAATTTGCCACGATGCCTGGACGCATTATATACAGGGCAGCTTAAAAGAACTGATTACAACAGGTAAAGGAAAGCCTACACCAGAAGATGAAGCAGCGCGTCCGGAAACACCAATGCCCGAAGATGATACAACAAAACAGGCAACGCCGAAAAGCATTTATCACAGGCTGCTGATCGAAGCGCCGGCAGAAACCGTATATGAAGCTCTGACAACACAGAAAGGCTTGCAGGGGTGGTGGACCCCTGAAACAATAGCAAAGCCTGAACCGGGCAGCATTGCAAGATTTGCCTTTGGTGCAAGCTATTTTAAGGAGATGAAAATAGAGGAATTAAAACCATACAGCAAAGTAAAATGGCTTTGCCTCAGGGCCCAGGAAGAATGGATTGGTACCACCCTGAGTTTTGAGCTGGAGCCACACGCTAAAGGAACCGTATTGTTGTTTCACCACGACGGGTGGAAAGCCTTTACACCCGAATTTGCTTCATGCTCTTATGCCTGGGCACTTTTTTTCAGGAGCCTGAAATTGCTTTGCGAGACCGGCAGGGGCCTGCCTTACCCGGATTTTGATAAATGACCCCGGCTTTTCTTTTTTAACTTCGAGAAGTCGGCTTCAGCTATATTTTCTTTGCGGACTGGTCACAGAAGATACGCTGAATCGTGATGAGGCTTATTGTATGCCGGGCACACTGTTGCTGATGCAATACTGCAGGCAGTTTTACTGCGGGATTTCTTCAACCAAAATTTCATTGCCCGCTTTGTCATAATAAGTACAGGTCATTTTGCTCATACAGATGGCCCACTTATCAATGCCAAACCTTGCGCAGGTTTTAATGAAAGTCAGGAAATCTGTTTTGCCCTGCTGGTGGGCTGCTAATGCTGCTTTAAACTGCTCCCCCTGAACGGTGCCTGCAATGACCAGCGGATCATATTTTGCAGGCACTTTTGCTGTATGGTCGTTATCACCATGGTAGTTGATGTGACCGTCTGATACATAAGTTTCATAATGAGTAACACCTAACGCCTTAATTTCCTGAATATAAGAAGGGAAGTCTGCGCCCGACTTCACTTTGCTGTGGGCTGCTTTGATTTGTTCTGCCGTAAACATTTTCATTATTTTTAATTGCTGAGCGATTGTTGAATCACACGGAATCATAGTGCCTGAACATGACGGAACCATCGTTGTTTAACATTTTCCCGTCTGTTGCTCTTGCAGTAAGATTACTACGCAAAAGTGCAGCAGCTGAAATCCCTGTGATTGTAAAAAATCGTTTTTCTACAGGACGCGTTTGAAATTTTCGGGAGTATCTCCTGTGAATTGCCTGAAGTCTTTAATGAAATGTGCCTGGTCAAAGAAGTTGTTCCCGTAGCATATTTCTGTCAATGACCCGGCTTTGCTGAGGTTGTCAAGCACAGAATTGAAGCGAACAATGGAAGCAAACTTTTTAGGAGTGGTGCCAACAACTTTCCTGAACCGTTTTTCAAAAGGGCTTTGGCTGATAAACAGCTTTTCATTCAGTTCTTTAATTCTGACCGTTCCATTGCTCTGGTAGATCAGCTTTACTGCTTCAGCAATAAGCCTGTCTGTATGAATGTGTTTCAGTTGTGACAGCATAAATTTTTCAACAGCCCGGACACGTTGTTTGTCGGTGTGAACCAGGCCCAGTTGCTCTTCCATTTGAGCAATAGCATTCCTGTCGAAAATATGGTCAAGAGAAATGCTTTGATTGAAAAGCTCGTTAGCCGGATGTGAAGCAAAATGTGTAAAGCCGGTTTCGGTGAAAAAAACCAAAATGGTACCGATGTCAGCAGAGTTTTTAAAAATCTTATAGCTGCCGGAGATGCCTGTAATTCCTGCAGAAGCCAGCTTGCTCTCCATATTATCTTTAAGCGTTGCAAGTTGTCCTTTGTACTGAAACCCGATAACCAGTCCTGAAGATGGAAAAACCTTATATGCCCCTTCCGTATCATGCTCCGACACCGCAAAATATTTAATATATGGCCTTAATTTGTCTGCCGGTATGAATTTGTCAAATCTCATTATTCAATGGATTGCCTGTAATTGACTGCAATATCGTTATTGGCCTTGTTATCTTTTTCCCAGGCTAAAATCAGCGCCAGCCCAGTGCGGGTGCTACGTACTTTAAAATAGAAGACAGCACATGCACATTATAATCAACACCCAACGTATTAGGTATTGTCAAAAGTAAAGTATCTGCTTCCCGGATGGCTTCGTCCTCTGCCAATTCCTTTATGAGCTGATCCGGTTCCGCAGCATAGCTTCTTCCGAAAATGGCGCGTTTGTCCTGCTCTATCATCCCGATCTTATCGGTCCGGTTGGCTTCCTGCCCAAAATAATAATGGTCCTGGTCGGTTACCAGTGCGAAAACAGAACGGCTCACCGAAACCCTCGGTTCGCGCCGGTGCTCCGCCTTTTTCCATGCTTCTTTATATAGTCTGATCTGCTCGGCCTGCTGTACATGGAAAGGCTTGCCGCTTTCATCGTATTTTAAAGTAGAGCTTTGAAGGTGCATACCGTTCTCTGCTGCCCAAACAGCCGTGGCATTAGATGCCGCTCCCCACCAGATACGTTCCCGTAATCCTTCGGAGTGGGGCTCCAGGCGCAGCAGCCCCGGCGGGTTCGGGAACATAGGGTAGGGATTAGGCTGCGCAAACCCAATGCCCTTCAGCTTATCCAGGAATTCCAGCGCTTTACGGCGTCCCATATCCGCGTCGGTCTCTCCCTCCTGCAGCTCATATCCAAAATAGTGCCACCCGTCTATTACCTGTTCCGGCGAACCCCTGCTGATGCCCAATTGCAACCGCCCCTCCGAAATTAAATCGGCAGCGCCGGCATCTTCCACCATATACAGCGGATTTTCATAACGCATATCAATTACACCCGTTCCAATTTCTATTTTGCTCGTTTTAGCGCCGATAGCCGCAAGCAAAGGAAATGGCGATGCCAGCTGTGCTGCAAAATGATGCACCCTGAAATAGGCGCCGTCTAAGCCAATTTCCTCGGCAGCAACGGCCAGGTCAATGGACTGAAGCAACGTATCACCCGCAGTGCGGGTGCTGTAGGCAGGATGGTTGGCCCAATGCCCGAATGATAAGAATCCTATTTTCTTCATGGTTTTTCTTTCAGGTGAAAAATAGGTAATTTTTAAAAATCTATTGTTTATTTGTTACAGGGATTCCTTTTGCTCTCTGGTCAGAACTGTCCGGTAAAATTACTTCGGATGAGCTGAATATTGATAATGGGCAGGATCTTTAGCACTAACACGCAATCGAAGAGCATTAAATGCCTCACTTTCCGCAAAGCGCGTTTCTTTGGCAGAGGAATGGAGAATACATCTGATTTTATTAAGGGTACTTAAGCTTTCGAGCTTAATGTGATGAGGGCTGTCAACGATTCCGTTGATTGTAGTCATTGGACCCCGCGCAGTTTCGATTTAAATTGAGGAGAAATTTTTAATGGCTAAATTCTCAGATCATGAACACGGTAGCAACAACCGGTACAAAGGAAATTTATCAAAGCTTTAACGTCATCTTACCTCCAAAACCAACGTTGGTTGTAGTTGATGACGGTGCAGCAACGGGAAATACATTGATGAACACAATCGGTATGTTGAAAAAAAGTAATCCGCATAACGGAAAAACCGCATAGGCAATGAATATTTTTTGATTCAACTACACAATGACAGACAATAAACATGAAATTCCCACATATGTCCTCTCACTTTTTACGATGGAATATGGCGGGTTATTGTTAAAAGAGCAGAGCACAATTGGCGGTAATGATAAGGCGCTCTCCCTGCCTTGAAAGATTTTGTTCATTTATTTTTCTGCAGGAATAACCAGCAATGGGATCTTTGTATGATAAGACATTTTTTTTGATATGCTCGGATAAAACAGCCTCTCAAAAAAGCTGCGCTGATAAGTTACCATTGCCAGCAGCTTTATGCCATTTGTATTGATATACTGCTCTATGGCGTTTTCAAAATCATTCCCCGATAAATACACTGTTACAAGGTTATTATCGTGATAATTTTTTTGCAGTTCCCGGCCATGGTGCTGATTTTATGCTGCTCTCTTTTACCGGGCCTTCATATTGCACAACCGATACTGCAATGCCTTCTGTTTGTTCAATGCTCTGTTGCAATTGTTTTAATTTCAGCGATCTCTCATTCATCATTGCCGCTTTAAACTCCTTATTCAATCCTACATAATCCGCGTAGGCTGATCCGGCATGTTCATATACGTTAAGAAGCACGATCTCTGCAGACAGTACTTTAGCTATCCCTGCTGCAAAATTTATTGCATTGCCTGCACAGGAAGAGAAATCAGTAGGAACCAATAAGCGCTTCATTGTATTGATTTATGTAGAATATAGTGGTTGATCTGTTTCAAGCCGCTTTATTTAGAAGCACAAATCTATTTCAAATGCTACCCGGCAATGATGATGACCATCAATCTAAATCCTGATAGTACTCATGCTATCGGCTGGTGTAAAATTAAATGATCGAAACAGGTAGCCCGGTCCGGTAAAGGTTAGGAGATGTTGCGCAAAAGACAATTGGTGAGATCTGTGAGATCATCAAAGCCTGTTATGACAACTGTCACAGGTAAGGGTTTGTTGTAAGTGTAAGTTTGAATCCGGATATTTGTTATATGGTGATAATTGTTTTTGGCTTACCGGGGTCAGGGAAAAGTTATTTTGCATCGCGGCTTGCAGACATGATGCATGCGGTTCATATAAACAGTGACCTCCTGAGAAAGGAAATGTTTCGCGAGAGGAGCTACACTGACACAGAAAAAGCATTTGTATACAGTGAAATGCTCCAGCAGGCGAAAGCGGCAACAGGGCAGAACAGAAATGTTGTTCTGGATGCCACATTTCATAGAAATGAAACACGGGAATTGTTTGTAGCGGGGATAAAAGACGAAACCGGTATTTTTTTTATTGAAGTTGTTGCCGATGAAAGAACAATTATGCAACGATTGAAGAAAGAAAGGCCGGACAGTGAAGCAAACTTCGAAGTGTATAAAAGTATCCGCCAACAATGGGAACCGCTCAATGCACCTCATTTGATCCTTGAGTCAACCAATAAAAACATAGGCGCCATGCTGCAAAAAGCCACACAATATTTGAAGAATGACGACGGAGCAGATCAATAAATTAGTATATGATGGAAAATTCCCGGGTCCGGCACATCCCCGGGAACTGATTGAGACGCATATATCGTGGGTTATTCTTTGTGGTCAATTCGTTTATAAAATCAAAAAACCGGTTCATTATTCATTTCTTGATTTTTCAACCCGGGAACTGCGAAAATACTATTGCGAAAAGGAAATAAATTTAAACAAAAGGCTCACGGAGAATATATACCTGGATGTGCAACCTGTTTATGAATTGAACGGTTGCTTTATTGTGGGAGGCGATAAAGGGTCTTTGATTGACCATGCCGTAAGAATGAACAAAGTTGACCGGGATAAACAAATGGATATTCTTTTGATGAATAATAAAATAACAGAGAACGACATTTGGCGGCTGTCACAGAAAATTGCTTCTTTTCATACAAATACAACCGTTATACACAAACGGGATCTTCCCGACATGCGGGAAGCATTTAATGATCTGGCGGCGCAAAAAGCGTTTCTCAAAAAAAACCTTGGGGCTAAGAGCGGGAACATTATTGATCGTTCTCTCAGAACATCCGATGCATTTATTCAACAAAACCAGGCAGTCTTCACCAAAAGGCAGCATGACGGCTTCTACAGGGATTGCCACGGCGACCTGCATTCCAGGAATATCTTTTTATTACCGGAGCCGCAACCATTCGATTGCATTGAATTCAATGATGATTTCCGGCAGATTGATGTGTTAAATGAAATTGCATTTCTATGTATGGACCTGGAGGCATTCGGCAAAAAGGAGTTTTCCGATCTGTTTTTTGAATACTATAATAAATTTTTCCTGGTGGCGGCTAACGAGGCCGACAGGAGGTTGTTCATTTATTATAAAAGTTACAGGGCCAATATACGGGCAAAAGTTAACAGCCTCAGGGCAAAGAGCGCCGTCAGCGATGATGATAAGACGAAAGCCCTTAAGTCTGCAGAAAAATACCTTTTATTGATGAATGACTATATAAGCTTATTGAACGGGTAACGTTCAAATGAGGGGAAATGGCAGGAATATATGTGTTAAATACCCTTCTCCGCGACCGGCAGGTACCCATAAGCAGGAAAGCACCCTGTTGTACGGCGTAGCTTGCGGCACCGTCGCTACCATGAACCCTGATACAACTGTGTCATAAGAAGGATGCGGATATCTTATTGTGTGTTATGGCGGAACAGGCAGCTTGCTGACGGTTGTTACCCCTTTTTATGAGCTTGATCATTTTAATTTCATACCGGCGGTATTAGCTTGCATAGAAATGTATGATCGCCGGCAATAAAGGAAAATGAACACTGAAACGGAGATGGCCCGACACCTGATCTTTAGGTATCGTGACCGTCTCTTTCCGGTTTTATTTGCTGTTCCTTGTAAGAGCGTATTTTCTGCCGGTAGTATTAAATATTCCGCTATGGATGCTGTCCACAATCTTGCAAACAGTTTAAAAAATAACTTTTTAGTAGCCTTATGTAACGGCATTAAGGAAGGTGCGGCAGTAATTGAGAAAGCATCCGGGCATATCATCTTTTGTAACAGAGCCTGGAGCGAAGTATTTGACATCAACACCTCTGATAAGATCAACCTGTTGCCCGTTTTTGCATCAAGAAAAGAAAAGCTTACTGATACACAGCTTTTGTATCGTATCAGAATAGCCGAAGAAGGATCTTTCCACGAGCAGGTTGAATATGTGTCAAAAAATGGGAAACCATTTTGGGCGGAACTGATCTTCAGGGCATTTACCAACAACAACAAATCATATTACCTGGCTGTGATTGACAGAATAGACAATATCAAAGAAAGCGAACAAAGGATAGCTCAGCAAAAGCAACAGCTTGAAGCTGTGCTGGAACATGCCTGCATGGGTATTTTAGAACTGAATAAAGAAGCTGAGATCATAAGCATTAACCGGTTTGGTTTAACGTTGTTCGGCTACCAAAAAGAAGAAATTATAAACAAAAAGATCGAGGCATTGATACCGCAAACATTTCATGCAAAACATTTACAGCACAGGAAAGGATACACAACACATTCCCAAAGCAGACCCATGGGACTGGGGATGGATCTGTTTGCTGTAAAAAAGGATGGAACGGAATTTCCGGTGGAAGTGAGCCTGAGCACCTATGCAAGGAACGGACATCAATACATAATAGCTTTTATAAACGATATCTCCATCCGAAAGAAAGCCGAGCTGGAAATAAAAAAGTTGAATGATGAGCTGGAAGAAGCCGTGGAGCAGCGAACGGTAGAGCTGAAGCATGCCATACAGCAACTGCAAATTTCCAAGGAAGAGCTTTCCAGGTCACTGGAAAAAGAAAAAGAGCTCGGCGAGTTAAAGTCAAGATTTGTTTCAATGGCTTCTCACGAATTCAGAACACCCCTGAGCACTGTGCTGTCTTCCGTCTACCTGCTGGAGCAATACAATACCGGAGAGGGGCAGCCCAAACGTGAAAGGCATTTAAAACGGATCATTTCATCGGTAAATATGCTGACCGATATCCTGAACGATTTTCTCAGCGTTGGAAAAATCGAGGAAGGAAAGATACATGTTAAATATACAAAGTTCGATGTGCAAAAGCTCATTAATTCTGTAACCGAAGAAATAAAGAACAATCTTAAAAAAGAACAAACCATTCATTACACCCACGAGGGTGCGCCGGAGTTTTTCCTTGATGCTTCCTTACTAAAGCACATGGTAATGAACCTTATATCCAACGCCAGCAAATTCTCTCCCGAATCCAGCCGGATATCCATTCACACATTTGCGGGTGAAAGAGAATATATTCTTTCTATAAAAGATGAGGGTATCGGAATATCCGAAGAAGATCAAAAACATTTGATGGAACGTTTCTTCCGGGCCACGAATGCCACTAACGTCCAGGGTACCGGCCTGGGGTTGCATATTATTTCAAAATATGCCGAGCTGATGAACGGAACCATTCAATGTACGAGTGTACTGCAAAAGGGTACAACATTTATCATAACCTTCTCTAAAAATGATATGCATTATGAAAAAAATTTTGATCATTGAGGATAACGAAGATATCAGAAGCAATACAGCAGAAATACTGGAGCTGTCAAATTATAAGGTAACAGTAGCGGAAAACGGAAAAGCAGGCGTAGCAAAAGCGCTGGAAAATTTACCCGACCTGGTGATTTGTGATATCATGATGCCGGAGCTCGACGGTTACGGGGTGCTTCATGCTTTGCAAAAAAATGACGCAACAAAAAACATTCCTTTTATATTTCTTACAGCAAAGGCGGAACGCAACGACATGCGTAAGGCAATGGATCTGGGAGCAGACGATTATCTTACCAAGCCATTTGACGGAACTGAGCTGTTAAATGCTGTTGGCAGCCGCCTGAAAAAGATGGAACTGCTAAAAAAGGATATTCATGCCGATTTAAATGGGGTGCATCAACTGCTCGAAGCTTCATCCGGGAAAGCTGCATTGCAGATGCTCACTGAAAACCGCAATGTTAACCGTTATAAAAAAAAACAGATCATTTTTTCGGAGGGAAATCATCCCAACAGGCTTTATTACATATTGAGCGGGAAAGTAAAAGCATTTAAGATCAATGAAGAAGGAAAAGAGCTGGTAACGGAGCTTTTTAGCACCGGAGATTTTGTAGGACATATAGCCCTTCTTGAAAATGCCGCTTACAAATATACCGCTGAAGCTTTAGAGGATACCGAGCTGGCCGTTGTACCCCGGGAAGATTTTGATGAACTGATCGCTAAGAACCAGCAGATCGCCCACAAATTTATACAGCTCCTTGCCAGGAATGTTTCTGAAAAGGAAAATCAACTTTTAAATCTTGCGTACAACTCACTAAGGAAGAAAGTGGCTAACGCGCTATTGATGATCCAGAATAAATACCGGAAGGATAAAGATGAATCATTTGCTATAGATATCAGCCGTGAAAACCTCGCCACGGTTGCCGGTACAGCTACCGAATCGCTGATAAGAACACTTGGCGATTTCAAAAATGAAAAATTAATAGAAATACATGAAGGGCTGATAAGGATCCTCAATAAGCCCAAACTGGAGAAATTATTCAATTGATGAATTGCAGGCTGTAAAAAACCCCGTCAACATCAGAAGACGGGGCGAAGCGCCTTGCAACCAGCAGCCTCATTTCACGGCAATATGTTTTGCCTGTGAACTTTTTGCAGATGCTTTTCTCGGTAAGCTTACCTTCAATATTCCTTCTTCATATGTCGCTTCTGCTTTATCCTTCTCCACATCACCTGGCAGTGTAAAACAGCGGCTGAATGAAGAATAGTTGTATTCTTTCCTGGTAAATTTCTTGTCTTTTTCTTCCTTGCTTTCTTCCTTTTCGGAGCTTATTGTAAGAATATTTCCCTCTACATCCAGTTTAAAATCGTCCTTCTTCATTCCCGGAACGGCTACCGATAACTGGTATTCGTTTTTCTGTTCAGAAATGTTTACGGCCGGAAGGTTCATTAACGTGCTCCAGCCGTTTTCTTTTCCTGCCCACTCATTCCACGGCCTGAAAAAGTCATCGAAGAATGAAGGCATTCTTTCGGGTAATCGTGTAAGTGCTTGCGTTGTCATAATTTTTTATTTTTGATGGTTATGAATTAAAAAACAAATCTATCATTGAAAAAATATCCCTCAAACGATCGTCATCATCAAAACCGATGAGGGGTATCATAGGGTGATAAGCTAAGTTCATTGCTAACAGCATGCGCTTGTTATTCGTTGCTTATGAAGGGAACCGCATCTGGTTATAAAAGTCGAGTTGCAGAGCGCTGAACCTTTCCTTCGCCTCTTTGATATTTTTCCTTATAATCTCCAGCCCTGATTCTACCACAATGATAACTGACCCCTCTTCAAACTGCTCCCTGGTCAGCAATTTGTCAAAACGGGAGATATCGTTTCTCAGCACTTTAATAAGATCATCATGCTTTAAAAAACTGCTGTTGAATTCTTCGGCTCTGGGAAGCAGCGCCTTGTCTATTTTTTTCTGTAATATTTCCGACAGGCGGCTTTTCAGGCGTATGTTTTCTTCTGTCATGAAAGTGAGGGCTCTTTTCCATGTGTCGCTTTCAAAAAGAAGCTGCTCTAACTTCAGGATTATCATATTCCGGGTTTAAATGTCTCTGAAAGAAAAGAATACAAAGCCGAACGGTTCCTTGAAAAACAAAAGTATTTCAATTTACCCGCCGGGGTAATAATACAGATCAAAGGAATGTATGACGCCGGTCAGTAAAACCCGCGGCCTATAGTTCCTGCATATTATGGTCTGCACAGTACAGTTGTTCATAATATGCTGTTACCATCCTTTTGCTGTCAAATTCCGGTATTATATCCTGCATGGAATGTTTGATGAGCGACAGCCAGCCGCCGGGGTTATCATAGTACATCGGGATGATATCCTGCTCAAGGAGGTTGTAGAGATTGTTTGCGTCAATTTCGTCCTGGCGGTAATCCGGGAGATCAGCGTCAACAGGTGTGAGGATATAACCATTCGACCGGTGTTTGGCAAATTCAGGGTACCAGCCGTCCAGGGTGGACACATTGATTGCTCCATTCATCGCTGCCGTCATTCCGCTTGTACCTGAAGCTTCTCTGGTAAGCCTGGGTACGTTGAGCCATATATCCGCTCCATGTTTGAGCAGCCCCGACAGCTTCAGTTCATAGCCGATCAAAACCGCGCAGTTGAAGTAGGTCTTGCTGATGTTCACGATCCGGTCAAAAAGCGCTATGGCCTCATAGTCGGTAGGGTATGGCTTGCCTGCCCAAATGATCTGCACCGGCCGATTGATATTTTGTGCGATCTGGTGAAAGCGGTCTGCATCCTGCAAAAGCAATCCCGGTCTTTTGTAATTGCCGAAACGTTTTGCAAACACAATGGTTAAAATATGCTCGTCGTATATCTCTCCGTTCTGGTCTGCTACTTCCTCAAATAATTTTCTTTTGTTCATTTTTTTCAGATCGGTCAGCTTCCTGTCATCACCATCCCGTAAAGCCTGGTACATGTCTTTATATTTTTTGAACAAATAAAAAGCCAGTGGAAGGGCATGAGATTCATTCAGGTGATAGATATCGGGTAACCAGTTTATTTTTTCCAGCAGTTTGGCTCCGCCTTGTCCCAGTAAAATGGCGGCAGCAAGCTTTGATTCAGGATTTGAATCGTACAACCTGTAGCAAATGGTTTTAGCGAGATAGTCATTTTCAGGCAGATCGGTACTGAGGAAAAAAACCGGTACTGTTTGAAATACTTCAGGAGGCAAATAATAAGCTGTGACAAAAACGTCGTGGCCCGAAACCCTGATGGTGAATTTTACGTCTGTTTTTTTAAGGAAACCATATATCTTTTCCTCGAACAATACGTCCATGGTCTTATCTGCCTTGCGTACCTGGTCGTAGTATCCGTATTTCCATAGTATACCGATACCGATTGTATTTTGTTTTAGCTCATAAGCGCTTCGCATATGCGAACCTGCTAAAAAGCCCAACCCGCCGGCATACAGCTTCAACGACTGATGAATGGCATACTCCATACAGAAATACGCTACCCTTGTCGAAAAGTCGGGGTTTACGCTATAAGGAAAGTCTTTTGAAAAGTCCATGTTTCAGGTTTTATGCGTGCACCAAATCAGGTATGTTGTTGTATTATGTTTCAACAAGCATCGTTTATTCATTTGCTGCAGGTATAACCGGGCCGGGGTATTGCCACTATATCGTCTTCTTTCCGTAACTGCACTTCCCACCCCTTTTACGATCCGGCCAATAATTTCATGCCGGGGATCAGGTACAGCGCGGGCTGCTTTAAATTACCGTCAGCAATATGAAGATCTGTACGACATACCCCGCTGCAGAGTACTTTTACGGGTACCTGTGCTGGTGCCGGTTGAGGAACAATGTATGTTTTCAACCGGAGGGGCTGAGCCTCGTGTTCGGGAATCATAGCCTGCATATTTTGTGGAATAGAGAACTTAATACTTTTTTGCCTGAACTCCCGGTACACTTTTATAGACTGCTGCAGTGCAATTGCATTCAAATCTACACGTTGCGGTGTTGCCTGCAGATGACCGGAGTCACTCAGATATGTGATCGTGCTCAATGGAGAACCTTATAACAGGTAGCCAGGGAACCAATTAATGCGAATGCAATTGTTGAGAACCCTTAAAGCTTTATCAATGAAAACGGCCGGGGGAAATTGTTACAACAATACAAAAAGCATTGGAAACTTATCCGGGCAACAGGCTGCTGCTGATGACAATCAAAAATTCCTTTGACGTCCATCAATTTTCCGGGCGGCAATACCTATAGTTTTATTCCATAAAAATATTCTGTATGGAAGCCATATTACAACACCGTATGCAGGAATTGATTGAATCTGTACATTATGGGCCTTCAGTTTCAATATTCCTGCCATTATTGAATACATAGCCGCCAACTACCATGAAGCCTCCGTACCGGAACTGAGAGAACTGATCAGGCCGCATATTAACAACTGGGACAGGGTAAGACAGAAAGAGCTGCTTCAGAAAGCGGAAGCTGCAGCCGGTAAAGAGCGGCTTGTTCTTGGATTTGAACAAATATGGAAAGAATCTGTAAATAGTCGGGGAAAGCTTTTAATTACCGGAAGAAATTATTTTTCTGCAATGAGGAACAGCGGGGCGCTCAGAAAAATTTCGAAGCTGCATTGGCACAACCAATATTCATATATTCACGATGTGCCGGACGATATCGTAGAAAAAATAATACAGGGTGGAGGTGATGTTCAATTTGTAGATGATGAAATCCTGCAGGATTACGGTGGGATTGCGCTGGTTAAATATTTCTGATATTTGTATCATCCCAGGCATCACTTCCCCAATTTTTATTCCCACATCAATATAAAACGTATGAATACCCGTGCTTTTCCCCAGGGAATTAATATTATCTTATGGGTATCCTTTCTGCAGGCAGCCCTGATCGTTGTAAGTACTGTATATGCTATGGCTGAACCGTGGATATATGCAATGGAAACACCCAACTGGCGCATACGATCTTACAGGTCAGGACATGATTAACGGTATTTTAATATCCCCGCTTTTTGTTGTCTGTTCTGTCAGGGCTTTAAAAAGAAAACCAAACGCATTGCATATATGGAGCGGTATACAGATGTATTCGCTTTACACTTTTATCATTTACGCTTTTGATGTTCATTTCAATCGCCTCTTTTTACTATACTGCGCAGTGCTGGATATTTCCTTCTGAGATGTATTTGAGACTATTGACAAAATATACGAAAGCTGCTGCATCGTAGTTTTTTGCATTTATCCAAAAGCTGCTAACGAAATGCACCCGGCATGAATAAGTTATTTATCGGCAGAAAGAGAATAGATGATATAGATGTAATACATGAATTAAAAAAGGCCAGCTACTGCCAACCTTTCGAGTTCCCCCTGCTGGACTTGAACCAGCGACCCTCTGATTAACAGCCCTCTCTATAACTTAACCGAGCTGAACGGGGATAAAGCTATTTTAACTTAATCGTTTAATTATCAACAACTTATATGAATTTCATTAATTTCGACATAGACATTCTAAAGGTCGTTTAGCCATGTTTTGCTGGCAAATTACTGGCAAATTTTGAGGCGAGGGCTATTGTGAACCAGAAAAAATTAGTGTTTATGTCAGCATCAGTTGTTATTAAATTAGACACCCGGAGAATCAAGCAAAAGACGGGCAAATATCCGGTCAAATTGCTCGTTACCTACAACGGAGAACCTCAACGATACCAGACAATTTATGACCTTACAGAGAAAGAATATAATAATCTTTCCGCTTCGAGGGTATCAGATCAAATGCAAAAAGTAAGAGACAGCCTTAAAGAGATCAAGCGAAAAGCAGAGGAAATTATTAGCATCCTTGAGCCTTTTAGCTTTGACGATTTTAAAAAGGATTTTGTTTTCAACAACCCATTATTCCGACAACGGAAATATTTAAAAAATAAGGTCATAACTACGGCCTTAAATAATGATGACTTTGATTACACTCCATTTCATAAGAAATTTCCAATCTTAATGGAACCGCCTGCAGACCCAACAAGCTTTGCTTTTACATTCAATTCCTACATAAAGAAACTCCTTACCGAAGGCAGGATCGGCACTGCGTTAAGTTGTCATTGCGCCTACAATTCTTTTAAGCGGTTCAGTGGCAATGTTACGCTTAGTTATATGACAGTGAACTACCTTAACAGGTATGAACAATGGGCAAAGCAGGGAGGAATGTTAAAAACCACAATTGGCATATATACCCGTGCATTGAGAACGATTTTTAATGAAGCAGATGCCAATGGGATTATCCGGAAGGAAAAGTGTTATCCTTTTGGACGGCGCAAATATCAAGTCCCTACCAGCAGGAATAAGAAGAAAGCATTGGAGTTGAATCATATTGAGCAGATATATTACTACAAGCCATCCTGCGAAAGCGAAAAGAAAGCAAAGGCATACTGGCTGTTTTGCTACTTCAGCAACGGTATTAATCCAAAAGATGTAGCATTACTTAAATACAAGAACATACAGGAAGAATACATTGTTTTTGAGCGCGCAAAAACGGAGCGAACGAGCCGTTCCGATCCCAAACCGATTGTTGTTTATATAACTGAGGAAATTGCAGCTATCATTGAGGAATTAGGTAACAAGGATAAAAGACCGGACAATTACATATTCCCGATTCTTTATGAGGGAGTAACCCCGCTAAGGCAATATGATCTGGTGCAGTTTTTTGTACGTTTCATTAACGACTGGATGGTGAAGATTTGTCAAAATTTGGGAATTGACAAGAAGGCGACTACCTACGTAGCCAGGCACAGCTTTGCCACAGTCCTGAAACGTTCAGGAGCCAGTACGGAAGTAATACAGGAGGCGCTGGGGCATGAAGACATACGAACTACTGAAAACTACCTGGACAGTTTTGGCAATGACACTAAGAAAGAACTTGCCGGCAGACTAACTGCATTTAATAAGAGACGGGAAATAAATCCTGATGATTTTTCAGGTACCTCTAATGAAATAGCCATTTCCCGGGTGATTTCGGAATTGGCGTAGAAGTCAATCGGGATGCCGTTAACGGGTTTACCTGAAAAACAGCGAACAATAAAATTTTTGTAACTTTAAAATATGGGCATAGATAAACAAATACAAAACAAACCTCAATTACCGAAACGTCTTTTTTGGGACTTTAGATATGACGAGATTGATTGGATGGGCGACTATCTGACTGTAATGGAAAGGGTATTTGAACGTGGCAGCAAAGAAGAATGGGAGGAGATGATACGTTTCTACGGATACGATCAGGTGGTTCATGCAGTAAAAAACGAGATAAAGTTCCTGGCAGACTATGCTATTGAGAAGGTTTGTGTGTATTTTTCTATCCCTAAGGAGAACCTGTTATGTTATACACGAAAACAGTCGAGACCGGGACACTGGATCTGATAAAAAAGTTGATGCTTGATGTGGAGTTGTTTAAGTTTAATCTTGTTGGCGGCACTGCTCTTTCTTTAAAACTGGGTCATAGAAAATCAATAGATATTGATCTTTTTGCAGATACTAATTTTGACGCCCCTGCGCTTGCAAATTATTTAGTGAATACTTATAATGCTACACTTTCTGGCGTCCTCAAGAATGGCGTTTTTGCCTTTATTATTTTCGGGCGATCTGCTTACTCCCGGACGCCAGGAAACTTTGTATCGTATTTCCAGTATAAAATAGGCGATTACCGGCCGGATCACTACCTGTATTTCCCAAAAGAACCTTACAGGGAAAGGTATTACAACGAGTTTTTTAATAAGCTATGTGAATACAAAGGGTACGATATTATCCATTTCCTGGAATTTCATTTTTCCGCATACCCCGACCAGCACGATTTTTTACGGTTCCTGCACTATGAATTAAGTGATCGGATGCAAATGAAAATAACCGAGACCAAGCTCAAAAAACTACAATCGGCTTTTGAATGGGTACAGGAAAAGCAGCAGGAATGGAAGGAATCACAAAAAGGTATTATCAAACAGGAGATAGAGCAGGGAGTACGAGAAATTTTCACCGACCAGCCGGCTCCTAACCCTGCCGAAGTGGAACAATTTATGCAAAAACTTTCTGCACAGTTAGGTGATTATATAGAAAAACTCATGGCAGAAACGGAAGAACGGATGTCGTCTATCACAGAGCGTCTGCCCGCCGGACGAATTGAACTCAATAACCGCAACCACGAAGAAAAAATTATCCAACTCCTGATTTTGTGGCAGCAGGTGCAGGCTCCGCCTGAAATGGCCAAGGCGGAACAACTGTTCAAAAAATTCACGGCTATGGATATTGCCACCATTTTACACCAGCACTTTGACGCTTTCCGTGACAACAAAATCCCGACACTTCAAAAGAAGGTGGGAGAACAAAACGAACGCTTAAGAATGAACCATCCCCCGGTTAAAAAGCTCGTAGAGGCCCTGGAGTCATTTTTCTACGGCAAATAAAGCTGCTTTATCATAACCTGTTTGCTTTATTTTACTCATCGTAACTCCCTCACATCCAGTTTATAAAAATACACGACCTATCTATCATTGACTTCGCTTTAATTCTAACCCATTTTGCGTCCATAAAACTCTTTTTATGGACACTTTATTTATTCCAAATGAGAATGATTTTCGCCGGTGGATCAGGGAGGCTGTGAAAGAATGCCTGGAAAATACACCCATAAAAAGCACTTCCCCTGAAAACCCAGATGAGGAACCCTTGTTGACCCGCAAGGAAATTGCCGGGATATTTCGTATTTCTCTGGTTACCCTGCACGATTGGATGAAACGAGGTTTGCCGTCCCATAAGCAAAGAGGAAGGGTGTACTTTCTCCGCTCCGAGGTAATAGCCTACGTAAAACAGAACCGCCGTTCTAACTTTTTAAACACTGACCAATGAGAAAGCTAACCGTTGCCGAAGTCCGGAAGATAGATATGGTAGATTATCTGTCCTCGCTGGGCCTTCAGGCTATAAACACAAGAGGGGAAGATTATTGGTACTTATCTCCTTTTCGCAAAGAGCGAACACCCTCTTTTAAAATTAACCGCAGGAGTAATATCTGGTATGATCATGGTAGCGGAGATGGTGGCAATATTATAGATTTTGGCATCCTGTATCATCGTGTAGATGTACGGGGGTTCCTGGAACTGCTAACCAGGGATTACAGACGGAATGATCTTTCTTTTCACCCGCAATTGAAAAAGGAAAGTAGTATTAGTCCGGTTGCGGGTGAAAAAGAAAAGATTACCGACAGCAAAATTATCATTACAGCTATCCGGCAGTTGAGCAATGCACGTTTGCTGCATTATCTGAATGAAAGGGGCATAGCTCCTGATCTTGCCAACCAGTTTTGCCGGGAAGTTGATTTTAATCTTTACAAAAAACAGCATACCGCCATCGGTTTCGCTAACGGTATGGGTGGTTATGAACTTCGCAACCCTTACTTTAAGGGAAGCTCTTCACCCAAAACATTTCGTTTTTTTGACAATGGCAAAAAGGAACTACAGGTATTTGAGGGCTTTTTCGACTTCCTTTCCTGGCTTTCACATTTCAAAGACAACCCGCTCACCAGTAATTTTTTAGTGCTTAATTCCCTTTCATTCTTTCAAAGGGCAAAGCAAACAATGGAGGCACATAGCAGCATCCGGCTCTGGCTAGACCGGGGAACCGCCGGACAGGCATGTACCATGCACGCCATTAAATCCCATCCTGCTTACGAAGACAAAAGCAGTTTGTATAAAGATTTTGATGATCTCAACGAGTGGCATGTACATCAGCTTAAACAAAAACAACGCTTGTACAGCTCCAACAAACCATCACATTCAAAAACAATAAAACACAAATGATATGGCAGATTTTAAAAGAAGAACCCTGACGCTTAGCAGTGGTAAGCAGATCAAATTGTATGGCAATAGTATGGCTATAGGTAGCAGCCTGGAAGTAGGTGAAGGCGCGGCGCCCAATATTCTTTCCTTTTTTGAAGAGCAACCGGAAGAAAAAGCGAACGCTAATCTATCCGTCTCTTTATCTGAAGACAAACCTGCAAAACCACAATCCGCCGCGAAAACATCAGCAACAGTTTTAAATCCCCACAGGCTGACAGTAATGGAGATTTTAGAAATAGCGGATTTTAATATCGGGTTATGGATGCAATTGAAAGATAACATCCGGAGACACGGACTCAGCAATCCAAGGATCTTTAACCGGGAAATATAATGCTGTGGCGACTTTTTAATGTCTGCAAGTCTTTTCGGAAAACACCCCGACTGACAGGTTTTCAGGTGAAGCAACCGAGCTTTTTGAGTATCACTTTTCACTTTATTGCCAACGAATTAACGAAGGAGGGCCTTCGGAACGCTACCAAAGTCCTATAGCTTAGAACGCATTTAAAAGCGATTTAAGAGGCATTGACGGCAAAGGCGCTAAAAGTTCATAAGGCGGTCGCTGAAAAAGCCGCAAACAGTAGCTGTTGCACTTTAAAACACCGATGAATGCACTCCCGCATGCCCGGACTTGAGGTAGCCAGCTATGTTTTGGTAATACCAAAACGCCGGCTCCTTCATCCCGCTTTTAAGAGCGGGATTTGGAGAGCGATTTTTTCATGCTAACCGCATTCAAAAATCAGGAGGTACAGATCATGACACAAACAAATGGACAGGTAAAAAATAAAGGCGGACGTCCAGCCAAAAGCATTAAGCGTAACCAGGTGGTAACGTTGAAGTGCGCCAGCTACGAGCAGACAAGGATCTGTGCCAATGCTAAAAAAGCGGGACTTTCTGTATCGGAGTTTCTCCGGGAGATGGGGCTGAACGGACAGGTTGTCACCACCGAAAAAGCATTACCCACGGAAGTGTTGGCGCTTATCGGTACGCTCAACCACATGGCGGCAAACCTTAACCAAGTCGCTAAAAAACGAAACAGCGTAGTGGATGAACTCAATGCTGCAGAGCGTGCCGGTCTTGAAATTCTGTCACGGGAAGTAAAAGAAGTTGCGCGGCTTATCAAAACGTATTTACAATGATTGGTGATATATCGTTAGGAGCATCTTTCTTCCATTGTATCAGCTATTGCCTGGAGGACAAGACAACCTTAACGGAAGAGCAAAAAATAAAGAAGTCACTGCAAGACGGCTTACAGCACAAAGACCGGGCAGAAGTGCTGGCTTACAATAAATGTTTCGGCAACAAATATGAGCTGGCTGAACAATTTAATGAAGTCGCCCGATTGAGCAGGCGGGTGGAAAAGCCGGTGCTTCATCTATCCCTGAGCCTGCCTCCCGGAGAACAATTAAACCGGAACCAGTTAATTGAAGCAGGGCAGGAATTGGCAACGGAATTTGGTGTAGCCGATAACCAGTACCTTATTATCCAGCATAAGGATACCGACAGACAGCATATTCATTTAGTGGCGAACCGGGTAGGTTATCAGGGTAAAGCCGCTACCACAAGTAACAATTATTTGAAGATGGACAGGCTTTGCCGCCGGTTGGAAAAAAAGTACAAGCTACAAGAGGTGCTTAGTGCAAGGCGCTTTTTGTCTAAGGAACAGAGACTGATTCCCCGGCAAGACAGGCGGAAAGAGAAAATGAAATATGATATCGGGCAAACATTAAAGAAGGCAAAAAACTACGATGAGTTTGCAAAGGGAATGCAGCAATTGGGCTACCAGGTCATAAAAGGCAGGGGTATTACTTTTATAGACGACAAAAAAGTGAGGGTTAAAGGGAGCGAACTTGGGTACTCACTGATGACAATCCAAAAGCTGTTGCAGCGCAGTCAAACGCAGGAATTGAAGCAAAAAGACGTTGGTAAAATCCAGGAACGCCACATAGAAAAGCGCTCACCCAATCAACAAGTCATTGCTGCTAATGTCCGGCTTCGCCGAAAAATTAAGGAAACACAACACCCGCCTTTCCGGGAACAATCACCACTTGACGAATTACAAAAAGGCATTGGCGGTATTATATCTGACTTACTAAAACCCGAATACCCGGAAGATAACGCTATTAATTACGAGCTATTGAAAGAAGCTCATAAAAGAAAGAAGCGGAAAAAGCCAAAAATATAAAATCATTTTATGAATATTGAACGAACTATGGAGACCAATGTTAACAAATTGAACAAAGAGGAAAAGGAAAATGTGCTGATGGTACTTAATGAATTTTCGCAGGAGTACAAAGTCAATGCTAAGGTCATAAGCATGCTTGCAGCAAATGTAAAGGAATACATTGCTAAAGTAAACGAGTATATTGAAGAATTAAAAAAAGAGCATTCGGGAATACCCGGCATTCAACAAATAGAAAATTTGGAGGAAAGGATCGAGGAATTAAAAAAACTGATCCGTGCCCAGCCTGCAGAAGTAAAACAGGAAAAACGGATCTTACTTTTCCCCGAACATGGCGCAAAGGAATATTATGGAACCGTTTTGCGGTGGGTACTATATATCATTATCGCTACATATGGGTTTTTCCTGCTGAGGTATTTAATTGATTTACTAAGAATCTAACCGTAAAGAGATGCCTCACATTTTTGGGGTATTGGCAGAAGGGTTGAGGGTTGGTTAGTTTAAAATCAATTTAATAATCGTACCATGAGTACGGATATTGGGAGCAAAATAAATCACCTTCTTCGCTCACAATCTTACGAGCGGTATTCCCTAGCTTCCTGGATAGTGAATAGCGGGGATAGCCATGACCGGAAGCAACTCCTATTTATAAATAAATGCGGAATAACTATTCCGAAAAAATTGGAGCACATGAAAAAAGTATAGACAGCAAGTAGTCCAGCCTATTTAGTCTTTAGTATCTGTCGCTAATACTAAGATATTTAGGCTAAAAATCGAGCCCAAGAGGCAAATGCAAAAATAGTCGCATTTACCTCTGAAAACAAGAATTTTAAACCCAAATTTTATAAAAGCTCTCCTTTACAAAAAAACAATTAATAAAATACTAAAATATTTAGCAAAGTGTGTATATTTGGACTTATTGGTTATGTTTGAGTTTTATGAATCATTCTGGCTTTAAGCAAATAAGCAATAATTACAGCCGGATTATTATGTTTTTGTGCCCATAAAGTTGTTTTAAATATTTTGGAATAAACTAATGCTAAAAAGCAAGTAAGAAATAGGTATTGCCTTGATATGAGCCGACTAGATCAATTATATAATAAACTAGGAATTAATAAGGAAAATGGATTGTATTTTTTAAATGAGTCCGAAACTTGGATTCATAAATTTCCGTATCGCATTAGCCGGATTCTGAAAGATGTTATAAAACCAAAGGCATTTTATTGTTTATTCAACGATGCAAAGGTTGAAAAAGACCATCCAAAACCATTTAATCAATCCTTTATTTTATTTTTTGATAATCCTTCTCCTGAAGAAGAAGAGCTCATACATAAAAGAGTTATTAATTTTAATCTATCTCTTGTCATATTTATTAACAGAGCTACTACCCTTGATTTATATCACGGTAATGATTTCACAGCAGGAGTCAACCAATTAAAAAGAATAAAGAGCAGTACTAAACTTGATGAGTTTAATGACTACTCCTTTGTAAATATGTTGCGAGGTTTCCCCCTGGAAAAACTGGGAGTAAGGAAAAACTTCATAGATATTCATCTGCTGAATAATATTACAGATGCAAGAAGAATTTTAGTCGCCCAAGATGGCTTAAAATTGCTGCCTAAAGCAGCTAATAGGCTAATCGGAAGATTACTTTTTATAAGCTATTTAATTGATAGAGGAGTATCTTTTAGCGATCAAGAATATATTGTGGGTAAAAATAAGAATGATAGAAAAGTTTCTTTTCGAGAGCTTATTAAAAATAAGGCTTCCTTATACGGCTTTTTTCAATACTTAAACAATAAGTATAATGGTGATATGTTTCCTCTTACTGAATTACTAGATGGAATAGTAATATACGATGAGGAAAGGGTAGTAAACAATAACCATCTCATGGTACTGTTTCACTTATTTAATTGTTCTAAGTTTTTTAAAACAGGTGTGTCTTAGCCCCCTGAAAGACTGGACTAAAATTGTAAATCAATTTAGTCACAGTA
>NZ_DAOMOZ010000009.1:0-48597 GCF_035444585.1 Agriterribacter sp. | reverse complement strand
AATTACATCCGGAACGCAGCAGATTTTGCAATTGGAAATAAGTATATACAGATAGCGGATTACAGGAATATAAGCAGAGGTTATTCAACAGTAGTTTCTTTGAAATTATCCTGTAGCTGCTTATTCAAAATAAATTCACCGATTTTTTCGCTCAGCTTATGTCCGGAATCTTTGTAAATGTGATTACCATCGGTAAATTCGTACGTGGTAGTATCACTAGTAAAGTTTAAGTAGTCAATATGATTTTTTGTTGCAATATCATTCATCAGAGAATCGAATTGTGGGCATACCTTATTTTCTAACTCCTTAATTTTTTCATGTACCGGGATACGAACCAGAAAGACTTCTCCGTGCTTACGAAAAAACCCGATTATTTTATTGAGATAATAAAGCCTTTCAGAAGACAAATTAAAATCGGAGGGCGGCGGATATTTGTCCTCGAGATCCTTAATTTTTTTCTTAATTCTTCTTTGTACTTCGGCTGAATCCATGCCAACAGTAACTTCAAGCCATCCATTGTTGTGTAAATAAAGGCTTTCTTTGCCTTCTAAATGCAGGATTCGTAATAATTTGTTCATCCAAATCATTAACAATGGGCTGGAATAGGAATGTAAAAGGTAGTCAAAATTAGGGTTACAATCTACACATGTTATTTTTCCTAATGAAAGATTATCTTCAGGAAAGATGATCTTATTATTTTCTTTTTCTTCTTCCAAATATAGGGTCCAGGGATCTGCGGTCACGATAAAGATTCCATTCTTTGCGTTTTCATTGAGCTTCTTTTTTATTGACTCATAATAAGTAGGGCCATAGGGCGACTGATTAATAGTAAAGGCATAATTAAACATAGTTGTGTAATAGCCGCCTTTATTTAATATACTATCAATTGTTGAAGGTAGTATGCCCTGCGCTGCTCTTGACGAACCTACGATCATACTGTTTTGTTTTGGGGTGGCAAAACGAATATAGTACGGATCGGTTCTTCCATCTGCGACAAATAATGCCGACACAAGCAAAAGTGCAGGTAGAAGTAAGAATAATAAGGTTTTTTTTATAAATTTTTTTTTCATCAAACTAAAATTGAAAATAAATAAACTCTTGATTTTTTCCATAAGACAATAAGATGGAAAATACTACAGCATAATAAAACGTCCAGCGTACCAGTGTGGGTTGTTTTTGACCTATTTTTTCGATGGCATATTTATTTGATCTGCCTATCCATTCTACTACTAAAAACACTGCAATCAACATAATGCAAATAATTGATTTGAACAATTCCGGATGAGTAAGAAATGGAATGGAGAATAGGTCATGTGAAAAAATGCCGGAGATATAGCTTAGTGCATGATGCAAATCGTTGGCCCTGAAAAATATCCATGCAAAAGTAGTTAAAGCAAAAGTTACAACGAGCTGGACAGCTTCTTTAATGGAAGGAAGTAATTTGCCGGATGCAACAATATCGAGATGATTTCTGTTGGTTTTGAGAATAACGGAGGGCATGATATATATTGCATTTAGCAGCCCCCACACGATAAAAGTCCAGTTTGCACCATGCCAAAATCCACTTACCAAAAAGATAATCAGTATATTCCGTATTTTTTTATACACCCCTCCCCGGCTGCCTCCAAGAGGAATATACAAATAATCCCTGAACCACGTTGATAAGGATATATGCCACCGTCGCCAGAATTCTGCAATATCTCTTGAAAAATATGGATATGCGAAATTTCTCAGCAATTCAAAGCCCAACAACCGGGCTGTACCTAACGCAATATCCGTATAGCCGGAAAAATCTCCATAAATCTGAAAGGCAAAAAGCACTGCTCCCAGGATCAGGGTACCACCTGAGTAACTTTCGGAATTATTGAAAATAAGGTTGACATATTCAGCACACGTATCTGCAATAACTATTTTTTTAAATAAACCCCATAATATTTGACGTAATCCATCTACCATTTTCGGATAGTCAAATGTTCTAATTTTTTCCACTTGTGGCAGAAGATGGGTTGCTCTTTCTATAGGACCGGCAACCAAAAGTGGAAAAAAGCTTACAAATAATGCGTAATCAATCCAGTTGGTTGTTGGTCTGATCTTATTATTATAAATATCGAACACATAGGACAGCCCGTGAAAAGTATAAAAGGAAATCCCGACCGGAAGAATAATATTGAGAGTAGTTAAATGAGCCTTTAAACCCATTGCTCCCAACAAATCGGCAAAAGATTCAATAAAAAAATTATAATATTTAAAAAAACCGAGAAAACCTAAATTCACAAAGACGCTGATAAATAACCACGTTTTTCTTTTGGCAGCGGAAGTCGCATTAGATATCCTTAATCCGGTAAAAAAATCCAGGAATGTTGAGAAAGCTAAAAGAAAGAGAAAGCGCCAGTCCCAAAAACTATAGAACAAATAGCTCACCAGGAGTATAAATATATTTTGAAGTGTAAGCGACTTGTTTAGCAGGAACCAGTAAACAAGAAATACAACTGGTAGAAAAATAGCGTACTCAACAGAATTAAAAAGCATACTTTTAGTTAAAGCGTGATGAGCAAGAGCGTTTAAAATAAAATTATTTAAAAAAAGTATATTTTACAGAATCAGGCTCAGGCAAATTCTCCTTCCGCTAACCGGTAGCACAAACGCAAAGTTACTGGCTATACCAACTGGCAAATAAATCAGTAGCTAACAACATATGACTGCACTGCTTCGAGGAAACGTGTTAACAAATTTTTGCCGGCAAATAAATAAGCAATAATGATCAGGAATACTATGCCATACACGGCCCCCCATATGTGTGCAGAGTGATTGATATTGCCACCACCCTTTTTATCTAAATAGGAGGAAAGCACAAGGTAGAGAAAACCAAAAAGGAAACCTGGTATCATAAACTCTCTTGGCAAAAAGATCAACCCTATTCCCTGTAACGGATTAAGAAAAATAAAAGCAAATATAACTGCGGAAACAGCTCCGGAAGCACCGAGGCTCCTGTAATTATAATTGGTTTTATTTTTTACATAGGTGGGCAGGAGGCAAACTACCAGCGCCGTAATATACATGACCAGATAATACCAACGCCCAATGGGGCCGAATATCGTCATAAAAAGTATTTCAACGTACTCACCAAATATCCAGAAAGAGTACATGTTAAAAGCGAGATGAGGTACATTGGCGTGTATAAAACCACAGGTAATAAAGCGATAATACTGCTTGCGTTCGGTTATTGCAGGTGGATAAAAAATTAGATCATCCACGAGCTTTTGATTTTTAAATGCAATAATGGAAGTGGCACAGGTGAGTATAAGTATGATAAGCGTTATGGACATGATTGGCTTTTTCCGAAGATAAAGGAATGAGGGTTAAGCATGGTTATCTTTCGTTAAAATAATCTTATGCATGATGATATTTTTCGTTTTTGACGATCGTGCAGGCCCGGTAAATTTGTTCAGCCAGTATCAGGCGTACCAGTTGGTGCGGAAACGTAAGCGGCGACAAAGACCATACAAAGTTGGCACGCCTGATTATGCTTTCATCCAGTCCGTACGCTCCTCCAATTAAAAAGAGCAATTGCTTAACACTTTCATTGGCCCTTGATGCTATCCATGAAGCCATATCCGCTGAGCTTACCATGCTGCCTCTTGCATCCAAAGCCACTAGGTAATCTTCTTTTTTTAAGTTTTGTAATATCAAAGCAGACTCTTTCAATTTCAGCTCTTTTTCCGACAAACCCGATTTAATTTTGTTAGTTGGAATGATCTTCCATTCCACCGGATAATAGTGGCTGATTCGTTTGGAGAAATCTTCTATGCTCGATTTTAGAGCGTCGTCATTTCCTTTTCCTATGCTGCATAAGATGATCTTCATTCGATGTAAAATGAAAATTTATAATTACGGTTTACCAACTACTTGGTAACCTTGTTTGGAAAGCTTTTGTTTTGTGTAGTTTATCCGGGGCATATAAATCATCAATAATTTTAAGGTACTTTTTAGTCAAAATATCATAGTTCAGGTTTTTGAGTAAATATTCTTTCCCTTTTTCCCCCATCTGCTTGAGTTTTGTTTTGTCCATGTTACTGAACCGTAGTATTTCTTCAGCCATTCGTGCCGGGTTGTTGGCCTCAATGAATGTGCCGCAGCCTGCCTCGTTAATGATACTGTGAAAGCCATCCAAAGCCACCAGAATTGGCTTGGAACTATACATATAATCAATCCATTTGTTAGGCGAGACGCCATATCTGTAAATAGCATTACCGCCCAGCCAGGGATTTACGAGGAGATCGGTGTGTTTCAGGAAAACCCCGACCATTTCTTTATTTACTTTATCAAAAAAATATACATTACTGAGGTTGGTTTCCCGAACATGTGTCATTAATTTGTCTTTGAGGGGGCCGTCGCCAAGAATGGCAAAGACGATAGGTTTATCTTTCAGTATTGTGGCAGCATCAATAATTTGATCCACGCAATTTGCCAGTCCAATAGTTCCGGAGTACCCCACTATAAAATTGCTTTCAGGAATCTGAGAAAAAAATGATTCGTAAGGATCTTTCACTTCAATATCAGCAGCAAATTCAGGATCAAAGCCCATCGGAACACAATGCACTTTGTGTGCATCGGGTTGCGACACCTGTTCCACATGTTCTTTTAAATTGGGCATTGTTCCTACTATAGTATCAGCATTTCTATAGCCTTTCTTCTCGATGAAAGACAATAAGCGGATAAAAAAGTTTTTTCGATTCCAATTTTTTGCTTCAATGATGGTTAGCGGCCAAATATCCCTGATTTCAACAACGAGTTTGCATTTGAATTTTCTTTTGAGAAGAATGCCCGACAGAAATGTGAGGATGGAAAGCGAAGAAACAATAATTACATCCGGTTTTTCTTTTGCTTTCAGCAAGCTCCAGTACAATAGCCTGATTTCGAAAACAAGCCAGCTTAGTATTCGTTTTAAGTTAAAGCCATATTCTATCTCCGTGCCATTCAGCAAAACACCTTCAACACCTTCGCACTTATAATAATATTCGTTCTTTAATCCCATATCGGGCGACTGATCGTAGTTAGACGATTTAGCAGAACGTGAACTGATCAGTTTAACTTTTCTTCCGTTTTTGGCCATATATTTCGAGAAAAAAAATTGTCTGGTAGGAGCACCGAACAGGGGCGGATTGGCATATTTAGAGATATACCAAATGATATGGGGGTGCGGATAAATGCAATCATTCATAATTTATGGGCTGCTGTTATTTTAAATGATAGATACGTTCAATAATATCCACAACTTTCAATCCTTCCAGAGCGTTTGTTGTTATTGCAGCTCTTCCGTTTAAAACCTCTACCACGTTGTTAATAATATAATGGTGATTTGCTGCCGAACCTTTATATGCGCCATAATCATTTCCCGGATTGGTTGGAGCTAAAACAGGCATTTCATAATCCTTGATATGGCAAACGTCCACCTTATCCATATATTGACCGCCAATTTTCACCGATCCATTTTCTGCGATAATTGTCATAGAACTTTCGAGGTTTTGATCCCACACGGCGGTGGAATAATTAATGGCACCCATCCCGCCATTGACGAAATCAAAGCTTACGAAGCCGCTATCTTCAAAATCGGTTGAATGGGAGTGAATGTGATCCGCAAACCTGGCCTGAATATTTTTAATGTCACCAAATAACCAATACATGATGTCAATAAAATGAGAAAACTGAGTAAACAAGGTGCCTCCGTCTAAATCCTTTTTTCCGTGCCAGCTTTCGGGCTTATAATAACGATCATCACGATTCCAGTAGCAATTCAATTGCACCATAAATATTTTCCCTAATATGCCGGTTTCAATAAGGTGTTTAATCCACTCGGAAGGGGGTGAGTACCTGTTTTGCATAACCGCAAATACCTGGCGCTGAACCTGCAAAGCTTTGAATATGATATTTTCGGCATCCTGTTTTGTAAGGGCCATTGGCTTTTCAATAACAATGTGCTTTTTTGCCGCAAGGCAAAGCATGGCCTGCCTGGCGTGGAAACCGTTGGGGCTTGCGATATTGATAACATCTACGTCAATATTTGAATCCAGGAACTCACCTAATGACCTGAAAAAAGGAACATTATGGTTATTGATTCCTAATGAACTTTTATCTTTAATATCCACTAACGCTACCAATTCGCATTCTTTGTTCCGAACGATCATTTCTGCATGTCTTTTTCCAATATGTCCACAACCGATAACCGCAAATTTAATTTTCATGTTTTCAAACGTTATTTTGAATTTTGCTTACAATGTTATTTTCCAACCTATATTGTTGCTGCGTTTCAGGACAAGTGGCCATATTGTTCTCGTCAAAATGCAGGCGATGTCCATATTCACTTACCCATCCGATTTGCTTCGCGGGATTACCCACTACCAATGCGTAGTCGGGTATTGTTTTTGTAACTACTGCACCTGCACCCACCATAGCATATGCTCCTATATCATGTCCACAAATTATTGTGGCGTTGGCTCCTATTGATGCGCCTTTGCCCACATGGGTGTTTAAATATTGTCCCCTTCTATTTACCGCACTGCGGGGATTTATTACATTCGTAAACACCATGGAAGGGCCTAAAAATACATCATCATCGCAGGTAACGCCTTCATATACAGAGACATTATTTTGAATTTTCACATTTCTTCCCAAAATGACGCCCGGTGAAACAACAACATTCTGTCCTATGTTGCATTTGTCTCCAACCTTGCAACCAGGCATAATATGAGAAAAATGCCAGATGTTGACTCCTTCTCCTATTTCTGCCCCTGCATCAATAACCGCAGAGGGGTGTATAAAAGTTTTCTTTTTCATGATTATTAACGAACAAATCAGCAAAATTCTTGTCAAAATAATCCGGAACCTCAAAATAACGGAAGATAACGGTGTTTTGAGATAATCGGTCTCTTTTTAATTTTATAAAGATAGTTCAGGCTGAATTCCAAATTCTGAATGTTTCTTAAAACTGGCACATTTGATACCTCCTCGTGATGGCAACATTGAAATATCATCAATAATCTAAACTGAAGGGACAGGCTTTTGCTGCAGATGAGAATTTTTGAATCATATATTACGGGCCGTTTTGTTAGGCATGCCTGTAATAGTAGTTTAAAGCAATGAATAATTTATGTTGAACCTTGCCGTGTCTGTTATTGTGGGGGATCGTTCACGACGGTTAATATTTTACTCATTCCGGATTATTCAAGATTGAACCGGGTTGGTAAACTGTTGCCCTAACGTTTCCCTAATGTGCGGTTGCAAGGGTATGAAAAAGTATGCCCTCCGCGCTTTGTTTTCACAATAACGATTAGAAGAATAATTTAGTTTAACAGGTGTATGACTCATCTGTAAAAAGTTCCGCACAAGAAGTTTTGAAAGGCATCGTAAGGCACAGATCGGGATTCCTCAGATTTCCTCTTGAGGCGTTTTTGAATTCTATTCGTTGTGGGGTTCCAAAGATGTTCGGCGAAGATATTTTATTGCAATAGTTAAGCACCTATCTAGGAATTTCGTAAATGTTCAATTAGAGCGAGATTGGCATAGTATTCCATTTCCTGGGTGTAGCTTTGTATCAAATCCTGACGGCGAAGCGCAAAATCAACGTATATATTCCGGGTTTGATCATCAAACAGCCCCAGTTGAACCCACCCTTCGCACTGGGAATTTCCCCATCCGGGTCTGCTTGTGGAAGCAGTTCCGTCTACATTATCGGTAAACGTTACTGTACTCTGTTGGAACATAACCTGCTTAACCGTATTACAGAAAGCCAAAATGTTAGCGTCGGTCCAATTGGGGTTGTTGTATCTTTTCGCCACTACAATATAAGCTATCACATGATTTCCATGCGAAACGTCCTGAATAGTAGAGGGGGATGCTGCCTGAGCCTGGGCGCCCTGTACATCATCCCAGGTAGAATTCCAGGTATATGCATCCGGAAATTCTGTGTTGTATTTCAGGTTTCTTTTTAAAAGTAGATCAAACATGTTTACCACGTCCTGGCACTGTGTTTTAATTTCCGCCTTATCTGTAAGTTCTTTGAGAAAGAGCCCTACATGGGCCCAGTGGGATCCCATGTGAGTCCTCGATCCCAGAAAGGTTGCATAGGGAACCGCACTACTGCGCATGCTCCTGCTGATCCATTTTTCCCAAATATTTTTCTCTATAAACTGGAGAGTTGAATTGTACCAGTCCCTGTTCCTGTCTGAACGATCTTTCCACCCCGTTTTCTTTATTTCATACAGGAACTGCGTAATATAGCGAAAAAGATACCCTTCATACAACTCTGCTTCGCTGTAATATGTAGACCCCAGAGTTCTGCATATCCATCCGAGATAGTCATCCTTTAATTTATATTTGTTTCCCGGGATTGATTTTGTTACCGCAGCGGTAGACAATACATTATTGATAATTTTTATTTCATCATTTAGGTACTCTTCATTTTGCGTAGCTACATACATATTCATCAATGGTGCTACCATATTATTTAAGCGCATGAAATCGTATTGGTCGCCTGACGCACTCAGTTGCAGATAGTATTCCCTGTAAGTGCTTTCAGACGTGCATAAACTGGTGTATTTCAGATCAAAATAATCAACCCAGTTTTTTTGAGACTGAACATTTGAACAAGCGCACAAGGCTATAGTAACAATGAGCAATATTTTCATATAGTATTTGGTGATCAGGTTCAGGTATGTAAATGGTCACATGTTCCTTGTGTATAACGGATTTTATTCTCTATCAACAATCGGGCCGGGAATATATTATCAGGCAGTTTCGGAAAACAATTGAACATCGGTTTTCTTGTACCTTCTTTTGATAGGAATGGGTTCACAATTATTTATCACAAATGCGATGTTCCGAAGCCTGATGAAAGTCTGTAGGTCTCCAAATATTCTTTGGCAATCAGCTGCCAGTTATGATTTTGTTTTATCAATGGAATATTAATTTTATAACTATCGAAACTCTCATACAGCAACGTTAGCTTTTCTTTTATTTCTTCTGCATCTCCAACAGTTACCGCTTCTCCAATTTTTTCACTGTAAAAGCCATCAATACCTTCATTTTTTTGATACATAACGGGCAGCCCTTGTAGCAAGGCTTCTACGTATACCAAGCCAAAAGTTTCATGCTTTGAAGGCATGGCAAAAACGTCACAATTTCTAAAGCGTTTCAGCAATTCGTCTTTATCAAAAATTTGTCCATAATATTTAAATATATCCGGGTACTGATGTACATTGGCTATTACCTCCTTTGCTTTTTTGCCTCCTCCTCCAACAATATGCAGTTTAATATGCTTATTGTTTTCCAGGCTTAGACGGCGAACTGCTTCTTGCAGGGCTACTATATTTTTACTCTTCGTAAACCTTCCTATAAATAAAACATCAAAAGTGTTGTGGTTCCGAATTTTCCGGGAGTGCGCTGCATTTTCTATCCAGTAAGGATCCACTCCATTGGGTATAATCCTTATTTTTTTTTCCAAATCTTTTTTTATAGTTTGAAGAGAATTTTGAGACAGAACCCTTTCCCTGTACGAGGCCGCTATCAGAATTACTCCTGTAGCCCTGTTAAGAATTTTTTTTCCAAAAGGTCTTAAGTAAACCAGCATTTTCTGAAAGAGATTCAAGTCTGTGTTTCTGATAGCCGTGACATACGGGATATTGTATTTTTTTGATAAAAGGTAAGCAACGCCTCCGTCGCTATACCAGGTATGTGCATGAAGAAGATTAACCTGGGTGAGGTTTACTTTTCGTTCTATATCTGCCAGAATTTTTTTGATTTTCAGAGGGTATAAAATCCTGTCGGTGGTTTTATTGAGTATATGCGAATAGATTATCCGGGAGTTTGTATTTTTAAGCTCAATCTTGTTTTTATTAATCAATCCGGCATCTCTCACAGGGCAGTAAATGATTTGGGTCAGGCCTTCCTGGTCTAAAGCGGTAACGAGATTTTTATATACCGCGGAGCCGGCGTAATCGTTAGCTAAATGTAAGATATTCAAGCTATTCATTTGTCGGGTATGATTTTATACAGATTGGCTTTAAACTGCAATTCCTGATTGTATTTTTTTAACATCCCGCTCTTCTCAAACTTCTGAAAAATTACTTTTGTCTCCTCGTCGTAGGCTGCCAGTTTCACCCAGCCGTCACCAACAAAATTCCCCCAACCTTTTCTTTGTATGTTAGCCGAACCATCCACGTTATCCCGAAATCTGTTGTGTTGGGCATCATAGATAATTCTTTTTAACGTAAAAGACAGCTTTTTAATATCGTTGAGGGTCCAATTCTTACTCTCCATGACATATGCCGAAATAATATAGGACACCACATGATTTCCATGGGAAACATCCTGTATGATGCTTTCTGATGACTTGCCGGCAAAACTACGTTCCACGTTATCGTATGTAGAATTCCATATATATCCGTCCTGATATGCTCTCAGATTTCGTTTCAAAAGAGTATCATATTGCTGTATCAAAAGTGTGGTTTGCGATTTAATTTCGGGATTGGCTGTGACAGCATTCAGGTACAATGCCAATCCTGCCCAATGAGAGCCCATATGGGTTCTGCTTCTAAGAAAATAGCGGTAGTGATTTTTATAAGATGAAAAGCTCCTTTTATACCATTTAGTCCAAATATGCTCTTCAATAAATGTCAAGGTATTGGTCCACCAGAACTTATTATATGAACTTTCCATCCAGGCTGAGTTTCTGACAAGAAATAAAAACTGCATGATATAAAAAAAGGAATAACTTTCATATAAAGGTACTTCTTTGTGGTAGGTACTATTTGAGGCTAATGAAATCCAGGACTTAAAACCATCTCTGAATAGAAGATTTCCCGGAATGTCTGAAGAGGTTTGAGCGGTTTCAATCAGATTGTTGATCAATGCTACCTGCTGATTGATCCAATACGTTTCACCGGTACTCTGTATCATTGCGTTAATCGCGCCTATGGTTTTTCTCAAAGCCATGAAATTATAAGCATCACCACTTTTGCTTTTATTCCATGCCTTTTGTTTTTCAGTAATATTGGACTTATTAGGGAGATTATATATGATATAAATAGGGTTGTTTTTATCAACAAAGTCTTTGCCCTGCGATAAACAACGAAAAGCCATAAAGAAAAACAAGCATATTATCAGACTTCTCTTTATATGAAGAGTTGTGTGTCCATTGCCGGAACGCATACAACAAATTCCTTTTTTTTATTGATTTTCATTTAGTGTTTTCGTTAACAATGAGCTTATTTTCTGTGCTCTGTTTTTCAGGGATTGCTCTCCTGTTTTGAGTTTTAGGGTCTCTGCCATAGACATTCGCACGTCGGGCCGGGATTTCAGTTTCTGGATAGCCCCGGCTATCTCATGTATATTTAATGGATTGATTAATATTCCCGTTGTTTTATCAATTTGTGTTTCCACGCTCGTACCCAAAGAGCTGACAACAGGAATGCAGCAGGCTTTTGCTTCCTCAATGGCATTGCAGTGTCCTTCAGTGAGGGTAGGCAGTACAAAAATGTCGAAAGCGTTATAAATTTCAGGCAGTTGATAGTTGGGTAACGGTGGTATGGTTTTGGTAAATTCATTGGCAGTTAAACCTTCCCTTCCACCCACACAAACCAGTTGAATATCCTTATCGTTCAATTGCTTTATGGCTTCAATAATTCGGTTGGGTCCTTTTCGGTGAATAAAATTACCAACAAAGCCCACAACAAATTTATGAGGTGAAATACCTGTTTTTTTTTTGCAAGCCTCTTTGTTTAAAGGTTTAAACAAAGAATAATCCACCGCATTAGGGATCACCGTCATTTTATTTTCATTAAATCCCAATGCCATCAGGCCTTTTTTATTTGTTTCTGATACACAAATAAAATGGCTCGTGCAATCCTTTAATCCTTGTAAATCCTTTTCCCAGGCTTTTGAAGATATTGGATAAGAAGATTCTCCCGAGGCGATCACTAAAGGAATGGAATGTTTCTTGGCGTACGAAAGAGCGGTCAGGGCGTTGGATATAAAATGAGCATATATTATACCCGGTTTTCCCGGTAAATTTTTTAAGCTTCTGTTAACAGCTTTTGAAATGAAAAACCGACTCCAAATTTGAGTGTTTATACCTAAAAATTTTTTATTGCTAAACGAAAAATATACGGGCCTGTACACCTTACATCGTTCTTTACCATATCCATCTTTAGAAATAGAATTGAACAACTCGCGTACTTTAAAGGGTGCAATCACTGTTATGTTGTGGTAATTACTCAACTCCTGAACTAAATTATAAACAAAAACTCCTTTGTTCGGCTTTCTGCGGGAAGGATAATTATCAGAAACAACTACGAATTCCATATTTTGATGCTTATTTTTTATAAACCAGAGATTGTATCCTGTAAAAGATGAGTTTGTATTTTTTGGCCCCAATCTCCAGATATTAAGTCATATTTTTTTTATGTGTAGCTAATAAATAAGGAATAATCAATATCTGCATATAAGCAAAAGAGCTCATGTACCACCGGGAAGTAAGTGAGGTAATTAGCACAATGCATATCACTAATATCAGCATAATTTTTTTATCTTTTGACCAGCTCTTTTTGAAAATCTGTGAGAAAAGTAATCCGAATAAAGCAAAATACACTGATAATCCTAACAATCCAAAGCTTATCAGCATGTCAACCCAATCATTATGGGATCCATGAACTGAATACCGGCTGGATGCATTGTATCCATAACCAAACAAATAGCGTATCAAGCTATCAGATTGATACCAGACCTCCAGCAGAATTTTGAAAAGATCATCTCTGCCAGAAGAGTTTCCTTCCAGCATGCTTTGCATCCGTTCTATCAAATACTGGTTTTGCATATATAAATCATATCCGAAATAGCCAACTGCAAAGAGCAAAAAGAGGGAAATGATATAACGTTTTATTTTTGATTTACTTTCAGAGGTATATAAATATTCAAATACAATTAAACCCAGCGCTACGATCCCGCAAATGATAGCAGCTCTTTTAGCACTTTGAATCATGAAAAACCAGATGATCATCAGAAATAAAAAGGAAAGCACCTTTTTTCTAAAGAGAAAAACAAAGGGCAACAAACCTATAAACAAATACACTGTATTATCAACAACCTCATCTTTCATTTGTTCTAATCGAAGCGCATTGATAGATTGATTGAATTTCAAGATCAAAACAGGCAACAATGTTAAAAAAAACGCGATCAGATGCTTGCGTGTTAATATTTCTTTTTCTGAAAAATAATAAAAGGGGAAAAAAGGTAAGAAGTTTAAAAGCACCATTTTAAGCGTACTGTAATCAGCATAATTACCGTATATAAAAAAATAAAATATATACATAACCAAAAAGAGTAGCCAAACCTTCATAATAGAAGTAAATTTCTTTTTGGTCAGTAACATTTTTAGAAGATAATAGAAAGAAATAAAAAAGATAATGACCAGTAAAGCCTGCCCCGACGCTTCCCCGCTGGGAAGCAATACTCCCTGAGAGTAATACAATATAATCAGTATTAATAATGTAAAACAGTTAAATTTATCTCTGGTTTTTTGCGATCCCATTTCCTGACCTCTGATTTGAATTATTGCTAAAGAAAGGCTTTAAACTATTTTTTACATTCCTGGTCAACTCTGATTTTCAACTTTAAGTATATTGTTTGCAAGAATATACGCTTCTTCTTCCGAAAAAATACCACAGCTTAACTGTGGCCAAAAACGAAGATCATCTAATCGCTTAATCATTCCTATATTATTGTCGATAACAACGGGGATATTTTGATACCCCAATGCGGAAAGGGCGTAAGCTCTGTGTTTTCCCGCTTTAACGATAAAACACCATTCATCATCATCTCCTGTTAAAAAATACCCCCTGATTCCTCCATCACTTAAGTAAGGTTTTTCTTTGTATCCCTGTTTTTTTATACTCTTAAAAGTTCTTATCATACGGTTCAGCTCAATTTCTCCCTTCTCAGCATCAACAGGACCGAAATCAGTATAGCCGGCAGATATATCAATTTGTTTGCCCTCCTGCCTGTTCTCGTTAAGGGCAATTCTTTCTCTTATTTTTAATATTTCGGTAACATCCTGATTATCCCATGGAAGAATATACCCGTAGGCTGGTATCTGTTTTAATTGCTCATTATCGCTTAGCCTAAGCACTTCACAGGCATTTTGGGGCATATAGCTTTCGTAATATGCTTTAATAAAAGATGAATTGTAATCAGAAGTTTTGTTATTGCTATAGTCAACAATTGTTTTTACAAACGGATTTCTGCTTTCTTCCAGTGTATGCCACAATTGGGTACGGCATTTGGAAGTTGGGATATCCATTAATAATAGCGGCATCGTTCCCATTTTAACTGCAGTATATGCCATCGTGAGAGGATGTACGGTGTCACCTCTCAGATCAATAATGGTTGATTTTCTTAATTGAAATCCCATTTTGCCTATCGAAGACCTTATATACCTGATCATTTATTGAATGAGTGCTGAGAAACGGTTAAGGATTTTTTATTTACACTATCGTATTTGCTGATCTGCTCTGAGAGCGCATTTAAAATTGCTCCCTTAATTTCGTGAACCGGTTTATCAATATCTATGTTGATTACTTCAGTAGGGTGATCAAATTGCAGATGAATAATTCCATCTTGCTTTTTTTTGATTTCTTCTCTGCTCATTTCCGGTCTTCTTGATTCTAATACATCCAGGGAACCGGTCAGTTTTATTACAAGATCTGGATAGATTTGCCTGGCAAGTTTATAACATGAAAGCTCATATCCTGACAGTAACCTCAAAATGAAATTTGAACTGTTGGCATTTGCATATAATTTGGGTCCGTCATTGTATCCTTGTATGCTTGTTTGCGGGTACCGGTCGCAGATGACTATACATCCCCGCTTCCTTTCCTTATCAATACGTTTGAGTCTGTTCTTCTTTTCAAAGGCTAAAGAAACGGATTTTATGGAAACAATGAGTTGCTTAAACAGACCTGCCCGGGGAATGTTTTTTTTTAACCCGGCATCTCCGGTTTTAGGAGCATTTTTATTTTCAGACTTACCGGAGGCGTTAAAGCTTGTACCGAGTTTTATGATCTTTGAAATCACTTTTCTTTGAAAACTCATTGGTCCGTCGCCTGAACCCATATACATAAACAATACATCTACCTTTTTAGACAATTCTTTGGTGATCTCCTTCGTCTGTGTTGATTTGCCTGCTCCGTCAGACCCCATCAAACAAAGGATAACCCCCTGATGAGGTAAGTTTCTTTTTGGGAATTTGGCTGGAAATCGGAGCCGTTTTGCCAGTTTAATTTGCATGCGTTTGATAAGATGTACAGCTTTAAGATAACCAACCCGCTGCGGCGACAAAATCCTATGCGGAGAAAAATACGGTTGCAACAGTTTTTTTAAAGAAACAAAACGCTTCTCGTTGTGCTGTCTATCGAGCCTGATCCGTTCAATTAAATCTGCCATTTCATTGCTCAAAGCCGCAGACGACAACAACTTTAATTTTGCCGGATCAACCTGATCGTACAACCATCCCGCTTCGAGATTAAAATGTTTAGAAACGGAAAGGTTTGATTTGCTATCTATTGTATTATGCTTAAAAGCTGTTCTTACCACAAGCAACAGGTATTCTACTTCAGCAGAAGATCTGTAAATATTGAAATGGGTGTCGAATACTTTGTTGTCTAAAATCAGGCTTTCCCATGGCAGATGATAGCTCTTGATTCCCACTTCTCCAATATCCAGGTTGAAGTGCGTATGCACATGTACGATTTTTCCCACTTCTTCATCAAAGCCAATATAATCCAAGATGCCTTTATATTTACGGTACCATACTGCTTCAAATAAATGGAACTTATTTCTTTTTAAGGTTTCAATTACGCGTTCTTCCTGATTTTTATCAAAAAGAATATCCAGATCCGTATCGCCGTTCACTGCGGCGTCTAAATGTTCATTGCTTTTCCAGTGACAATAGTTTATGTCTTCGGAATTTAAATCATCTAATAACCGGTTAACAATCTGTAAAGCCATTTATGATCTTTTAGTAATCTTTTTAAGAACCCCTTTAAAAGGCAAAACAGCCAGGAAGCTTAGTTTGTTAGAAAAATAATAGAACAGAACCATCAGTCCAATCCCATAAGTACCATAAGAAAACAATAGTACCATAAAATCAGATGCTATGAATTGGCGCACCAGGAAGATAACCGCAATAAAAACAACACCCAGCAGTACGGCTATGTGCAGTTCCGGTAGCGTTTTTTTTAAAAAATAAATCCAATTTATTTTTAGGATGCTGAGGCTTAAATGAATCATCAATATGTAGTTCATTGTTACCGCAAATAAGGTTCCGAAAGAAACTCCTATGATTCCCCAGCGGGATCCTATATAACATCCGAGTATTACACAAACAGCATATACAAACTGACGTTTAGCCCTGCTGTATACGTTGCCTGTAGCCCGGCTCAAACAATCGCCCATTTTATATCCCATTCGAAATACCAACCCTGCTGTTAAAATCTGGAGGGGAATAACCGTATCGGACCATTTACTACCCAATAAAACGTTAATTATTTCCTTTGAGCTAAAAATTAAAACGCAGGATATGGGAATACAAAGGAATGAGATCATCTTAGAACCATTAATAAAGGCTTCAATTAACCTATCATGCTGGTTTTGTCGGGCAGCCATTGCCGGGAATAAGGCTTTATCTATAGAGTCACCGATCAAACCAACCGGTTTAACCATTATCGAATATGCCCTGCTGTACACCCCCAATGCATCCGGCCCCAGATAACGCCCGGTAACGATATTGTCTCCCTGCAGCGCTAAATAATTAAAAAGCTTTGCAATTGTAAATCCTCCTCCAAAGTATAATAATTCCTTTGTTTCCTTCTTGCTGAAGCTGGGTGTTATAGAATGTTTACATTTTATAAAAGTAAGTATACATTTGAGGAGGGATTGCACCAATTGTCCGATAATAAGAGACCAGAGTCCAAAGCCATAGAAAGATAGTATAATTGCAACTACACCATATCCCGCCAAATAAGAAATGAAATTTATTTTAACCAGTATTTTTTGCTTCATCTCCCGGAGCAGCAAAGATTGAGAAACCGTTGTTATCCCCTCAATTATAAAAAGTATTGATATTATTTTGAGGACGTCCCGGAGTTCCGGCATTTTAAAAAAAGCGGCTAATAAGCCCGAACATAGAAATACAGTGAGGAAAAAGATCAGGCTCAATATCAGTGAAATAGTAGAGGCAACCCTTATATGCATTGGGGTGAGATTATCTTTTTGAACCAACGCCGGACCTACTCCCATCTGGCTTAGTAACTGAGAGAGTCCAACTACTACCAAAGCGGATTGCATTATGCCAAATTCAGCTTTTGAAATCAGCCTGGCAAGAACAAACAATACACCGAGTTGCAGGAATGTTTGAAATATGGTTCCCCCAAATTGCCAAAAGAAACCCTTAAAAGTTTTTTGCGTTAAATTTGCTTCCATTTATAATTATAATTATTCCCGTCAGACCGTATTCCATGCATTCAAATTGTTGCCTGCTTTTTTTTATAATATCTGCTTTTGCCGCCCCATAAATTTTCTAACCCATCTTTGATTTGTGGTGATATTCGTGTATATAATATGAGTAGGATCCCGGCTCATATTATTTTTTCTTTTTTTGAGGTGCGTCAAAGTATTCTGTATATCCGTAGCCGTATCGTTTATAACTGTTGTAGCTGTTTTTTTCGCCGACCCTGTTGATAACGGTATAGAGCGGTTGGGCGGGGTTGTCGGTCATTTTTTTATTGAGTTCGTGCATCACCCATTTAAAAGTAAATCCCTGCCTGAGCACTACAATGGTGATATGGGCGTGAGCAGCCAGCAGTGAGGAGTCAGTAACGAGTCCATAGGGTGGGGTATCGAAAATGATGTAATCGAACTTTTTATTGAGTTCCTCCATGAGTTGCTTCATATTATCGCCCAGGATGAGTTCGGCGGGGTTTGGGGGTATAGGTCCGGCGGGGAGGAGCCAGAAACGCTGTTCAAAGCCGGGCACTTCATGGAGGATATCATTGATGTTAGTGGTGTTTGCGGCGGCCAGGTAATTGCTGATGCCTGCTTCGGAGTGGATATTAACGGCTGCGCTGAGGCGTGGTTTACGCAAATCAAATTCAAGCACCACTACTTTTTTATTGAGCAGGGCATAGCTGGCAGCAAGGTTAAGGCTGGTGAAAGATTTTCCTTCTTCGGGTCTGTGGGAAGTAACCAGGATAACCTTTGGAGAATGCCCTGGTTTTGTAAAGCTGATGTTGGTTCTGATAACCCTGAACTGTTCTGCCACGATAGAACGGCTTCCCTTTTGAACTACAATGGGGGAGGTATCCTTTCTAACATAAGATATCTCTCCCAGTACAGGGGCGTTGCACTTTTGCTCTACTTCATCCTTATCCTCGATGGTGTTTTTGAAGAAATGGATGAGGTAAATAATGGCGATAGGGATGATCAGTCCCAGCAAAAAGGCGATAGCCATAACAAGTACCTTTTTTGGGCTTACGATACCGATGCTTCTGGCTTTTTCAATGCTTCTGGAGTCGGGGATTGTGGAAGCCAGGGTAATGGCCGACTCTTCTCTTTTTTGGAGGAGCAAAAAGTAAAGCTGCTCTTTTACGGACTGGTCGCGCTGTATCTGGACGAGATTTTTTTGTATTTGAGGAATATTCCTGATGCGGGCATTGAGCTCTGCATCCTTGCTGGTAATATCATTTAAAGCGATGCGGTAAGCCTGTTTGAGGTTGCCGATATTAGTGATCAAACTGGCTCTGAGGTTAGCGATCTGGTTGGCGAGGTCAACAGGGATAGGGTTTTTGGGTCCGAGCCTTTCAGCCTGCCGCTCTCTTTCGAGTACCAGCCTGTTGTGGGTCTGTATCATTTCAGCCAGGGATGGTTCGGCAATGCCTGAACCTGAAGGTACCAGTTTGGGATTGTCCTGGTTGGCTTTGAGGTTGCTTTCCAGGGATTCAAGGATGCTTAGCTGGGTTTGCTGTTCGGCTTTCTGAATGTCAACCTGTTTGGCCTGCTCCATATACTGTTGTGCTTCAACCGAAACATCGGTGATGCGGTTACTGCTTTTAAATTGCTGCACCTGTCCTTCCACGGTGCGCAGCTCATTTTCTATAATAGCCAGCCTTCCGTTTAAAAAATCGAGGGTGTTGTTGGTGACTTTGTTTTTATCCTCCAGGGCTTGTTGGTTATAGATATCAATGAGTGCGTTCAATGCGGTTTGCGCTCTTTTGTTGTTCCGGTCGGTAAGCTCCATGTTGATAATGGTAGCTGTTTTGCTTGCCGGTTGAACATTAAGGGCGGCTGAATAGTTGTTAACAGCAACTTTCAGGGGTTTCAGGTACAGCAGATAGTCGTTGTTGAGGTTTGTGCTATCAGCCTTAAAGGCCGGGTTATCGGTTATTTGGAAGAGCAGCCCGTTAATGGAGTACCATCTGCCTCTTGTAAGGGGGAGGTCTTTATTGTGTGCGCCATAGTCAAGGCGCCATTTTCCATTGGGTTGGCCGCTGATCCCCCATTGCAGCGGCTGGATAATGGTGTCGGGGTTGGCAATGCGAATGATCAAAGGGGTCTCTTTGGCGAATACGGATCTGTTGGTAAGGCTGCCCTTTCTTTTAATATCAAGGAAGAGTTGTTCTTTTTTTACCACGTCTTCCATAAGATCATAGCTTTTGAGGATCTCAATTTCATTGTCAACAAGTTTTCCTCCGCCCCCGAGATCCAGTTCTTTAAGCAAAGGGTTCTCAAGCAGTCCTGCTCCGCCCTTTTTTTCATCTTTGATCATAATGGAAGCCCTTGCCTTATATACAGGTTCTGCATATCGGTTATAGAGCCATGCGATGGTTAGCGCCAAGGTGAGCGACAGGGCGATCCATGGCCAGTTGTACAGGATCCTGAACAAAGCCTGCCTGATGTCTACGGATTCCTCAGGTAAGTTATTTTGAGGGATTTGCGAAGTAGTGGTATTTGTATGCACTGCCAATGTATTTTAATTAGAGCGTAAATAAAGATGAATATTTAACGGAACCGGGTAAGGGCAACAATAATGAGAGACAGGATACTGGTTGCTGCGGGGATAATGATATTTAGTCCTTCAGCCTGGAGCCCTTTTCGTTTACCGGGTTCTACGAGCACCACATCATTTTGTCGGAGATTATAGAACGGCGAGCGCATTACGCTGCTGTTGTTGAGGTTGAGATGGGCCACTTCCACTTTATCAGCAGCTTTACGGATGACCTTGATATTGTTTCGTTTGGCAAAAACGGTAAGGTCTCCTGCCATACCAATGGCTTCCAGCACATTGATCTTTTCACCTGCTACCTGGAAGGTGGAGGGTCTGTTGACCTCTCCCATTACAGTAACACGGAAGTTGATAAGGGTCACGCTGATAACAGCATCTTTAAGGTATTCGCTTACCACCTTTTTGATCTCTGCCTTGGCTTCATCAGTAGTTAATCCCATCACTTTTACGTCCCCGATAACGGGGATGGTAATGTTACCGGAAGGCGACACGGTATAAACGCTTTGCATGTTCTGTGTGTTGTTATTGTTGCCGGTAATAACAGCCGAACCCATGAGGTTGAACAATTGGGAAGCTTCGGGGCTGATGCTGCTGATAACGATCTGCAACTGGTCGTCGGGCTGCAGGCGGAGGGGATCAAAGGCTGCGGTTCTGACCTGCTGTACCCTGGCATCCTGCGCGGAGTTCAGATCCTGGAACAATGCCAGCTCCTTACCCGTTCGGCACGAACTGAATAACAGCAGAAGAGCAAATAATGTCAGTAGTGATTTATACATATAAGGTATAGCTTTATATTTAAAATAAACTTCGTAACGAAATTTCGGGTATTCATCTGATAATCCTGTCCTTTTTAAAGAATTATTTTATTGATTGGCCCGGGTATGGGTAATGATGGTTTGATAAGCAATGGTTACTGTAAGATATTTAAACAAGTAGTTATAGCCATTTTCTCCCATTTGTTCACGTAATGCGGTATCGTTGTAAAGCCTGTCGAAATTTTGTTTGTATTTTTTCATATCCCCTGTTAAGGACCATAGTCCTGCACCTGCTTTATCCAGCAGGGCTCCATAATCGGTGTTGGCGTCAATTGCGGCCAGCACGGGTATCCTGGCGTTGAAATAGGATAAAGTTTTGGACGGGATGTTGGGAATAGTAAATTTTTCGCTTAATGAAATTAAGCCAATATCGGCACTGCATACCAATTTCTGATAATCCTGCCGTGGAACAGCATCTTTTATTACCAAATTGGTTAAGTTGTAATCTGCTGCCATTTGTTCGAGGTGCTTCCTTCTGGTGCCGTTCCCCATAACCAAAAATACAATCTGATCTTTATGCAAGTACGCACGGGCGAGACTTACTATATTTTCTACTTTTTGGGGTTCACCAATATTCCCTCCAAAAATGGCCACATACTTTCCTTCTAATCCGTATTGCTTTCTTATGGTTTCATCTTTTTCGCGCAAGGGCTCCGCCTTTTGCCAGTTGGGCAGGAGAAGGAGTTTACGGGCATTAACTTCGGGATTATGGCGCATGATATAATCTATATTGCCCTGCGACATACAGCCAATGTAATCAGAATAACGATATAGCTTTTTTTCCTTTTTTCGGAAATAATTAATAAGAAGCTGATTTTTCATCATCCCCAGATCACGCGCATTTTGCGGGAAAATATCGCGCAGTATAAGATACGATTGCAATGTGTATTTTCTTTTCAGCCATGCCACGATGTCTACAAACGTTATGGGTGGCGTGGGTGTTATGATCAGGTCGAATATGCGTTCCGATAAGTATTTTTTTATCGCCCTTCTGAACTGGTAAGGCATCCGCACGGTGGCAATTCCCTTCAGCAGAGGGTGTACGTTAAAAATTTTTTGTGTTTTAACCCGTAATACGTCCACATTCTCTTCCTTTTGTAAAGCAGTGGGTTGACTTTCTTTAGCTGCGCTTACTACCGTTACTTCATGCCCGTTTTTAACGAATTCACCTACCAGGTCTGCATATAAATTCGACGATTCGCCTGGCTCGGGATGGTATAAAAGTAAGAAGAGTACACGCATGTTAACAGTTTTGCCAGGTTACCCTTTTTATGTAGTCTACGTATGATATGATTATTCTAACTACCTTATCGGAAACGTTGGGCATTGTATAGTCTGGAACCTGCCTGAAATTGCGGGGTGCTCTTTGCTGGTATTCCAGTTGCTTTAATCCCTGGAGTATCCGATCCGGGTTCAGTCCTACCATCATTACAGCGGCTTCCTCCATCGCCTCTGGCCGCTCATGTGCTTCCCGGATATTTAATGCAGGGAAATTGAGTATAGATGATTCTTCGGAAATGGTTCCGCTGTCGGAAAGAACCGCTTTTGCATTTACCTGCAGGGATAAATAGTTACTGAGCCCAAACGGCTTTTGTAGCTTTACCAGATCATTAAACGTGATATTCTTTTCTTTTATCATATTTCTGGTTCTGGGATGCGCAGATACAATTACAGGCAACCGGAAAGATTCTGCGATATTATTCAATGATTTAACAAGGTTATTGAAGTTTTTTTCAGCATTGATGTTCTCTTCGCGGTGTGCCGACACAACGAAATAGCTGTCTTTTTCGAGCAAAAGTTGCTGAAGTATATCGGATTTTTGAATTTTGGGCATATAGTGATGAAGCACTTCATACATGGGGCTTCCTGTTTTAATTATCCTGTCGGGAGGCAGCCCTTCCCTGAGCAGGTATTCCCTTGCGATATCAGAATACGTAAGATTGACATCGCTCACATGGTCAACTATTTTTCGATTGGTTTCTTCAGGCACGCGCTGATCAAAGCAACGGTTGCCGGCTTCCATATGAAATACCGGTATCTTTCTTTTTTTTGCAGGAATAGCGCATAAGCAGCTATTGGTATCTCCCAGTACTAAAAATGCATCGGGCTGCTCCTTTTCAAGGATGGGATCAATATTGATCAGTATTTGGCCTACGGTTGTGGTGGCATTTTTACCTGCGGCGTTTAAAAAATAATCTGGTCTTCTGAGTTCAAGATCTTCAAAAAAAACCTGGTTCAATTCATAATCGTAGTTCTGCCCGGTGTGAACCAATACATGATCTATGGCCCCGGATTCGTCTAACTTTGCGAGCACCCTGGACAGCCGTATGATTTCCGGCCGGGTGCCCACAACCGTAAGCACTTTCAGTTTTTTCGTGATTGTATTCATTAAATGAGGGTGTAAAGCTTGTTAAACGGTTTCAAAATAAGTATCCGGGTCGGCAGGATCAAAAAATTCATTGATCCAGAATATCGTATACAATTCGCCGGTGCCGGTATTGGTAATGTTATGTGTATACCATACCGGCATATCCACATAAGACGGCGCATCACCGCTTAATTCGAAGTTGAGTACTTCATCCGTATTGTATTTCCGAAGCTGTATCATTGCGTTTCCTTTTATCACAGCAAACCTTTCAATCTTCCGCGTGTGAAAATGATTGCCTCTTGTAATGCCCGGGTGGGTAGTTGAAAAAGAAACCTGACCTCCCTGTTGTAGTTTTACCAGTTCTACAAATGTTCCCCGGTTGTCGGTATTCTGCTTTAGTTTGTATGGAAAATAATGCTTAAGATTTATATGGCTTCTGAAGGTGTTGAACAGGTCAACACTAAATTTGTTCTGAAGTGAGGGAAATATTCCTTTTTCAAAATATTGGTTTTTAAACTCCTGCAATTTCGATAATATTTGAGATACATAATATTCGCCTGTGTGCTTAACTTTTTGCTCAGGGCTGTGGGTATCATTTCTTATAGCGTCAATAATCACCTTAACCAGTTCATCTATATATATCAATTTAATAAGACCATCCGTTTCAATTTTTGGTTCCTGGTTGCTGCACAACTGGTGACAAAAGGTAGCTACAACCGAGTTGTAAAAGGGTTTGCCAAACGGGCCGAACACATTTGGGATAATGAGTCCCGCAAATTTTCCGCCATGCGCCCGGGCCCAGGCTGCCAGTAAATCCCTTCCTTCCTTCTTTGATCTCCCATAGGGATTATCTCTTTCTTCCTGGGTGGAGGAAGAGAAAATGATTTGTGGTTTGGTCTGTGTTATTTCCAGTGAAGCTACAAGTTTCTTTACAAGGCTGAGGTTGATATCATAAATAACCTGCGGATCCTGGTGCCGGTTCATGCCGGCCAGGTGAACGATCACGTCACATTGCTTTACCCAGTTCTGTAATTGATTTTCGTTTTCAAAAAAAGACCTTTCAAACGGGACAAGCTGGAATTCTTCGTTCAACAGGCTTATGGTATTGAACAGGTATGTTCCGGCAAATCCATTTTGTCCTGTTATTCCAATTTTTTTCATTGCTGCTGTTTGTATCAAAATAATAACGCGTCAGGCTGTAGCCTCTGTCAAAAAGAATACTTTGCCTGCGGTTCGCATATACGTTGTTTCAGGCAGGCATTAAATTTAAGTCCTTTTGGATTATCTCAAGTCTCAATAATAATTTTTTGGTTTCCTCCAGTCCAATTTGATTGGTATTATGCGAATGATAATCTTCTATTTTGGAAACATCCGTATCACCCACCGAAAAGTACTGCTCATAATTGAGCCCCCTGTTATCTGCCGGGATCCTGAAATATTCTCCCATATCAATAGCCTTGGTCATTTCCTCCCTGTTCACCAGTGTTTCATATAATTTTTCGCCATGGCGGGTGCCTATGATTTTAATTTCATTGCTGGCATTGTATAATTCCCTGAGAGCTGTTGCAAGTAGCTCAATTGTAGTAGCCGGCGCCTTTTGTACGAAAATATCGCCTGGCTCTGCATTTGTGAAAGCATACAATACAAGGTCTACGGCATCTTCAAGCGTCATCATAAAGCGGGTCATATTGGGGTCGGTAACGGTGATCGGTTTACCCGTCTTGATCTGGTCAATGAACAGGGGAATTACCGAGCCGCGTGAAGCCATTACATTGCCGTAACGGGTGCCGGAAAGTACGAGCTGTTTGGCGGAAACTGTCCTGGATTTTGCAACCATTACTTTTTCCATCATGGCTTTGCTCATGCCCATTGCGTTAATAGGGTACACCGCTTTGTCGGTGCTTAACACTACTGCATTGTTTACACCGTTTCTTATTGCCGCATCTAAAACATTGGCCGTTCCTTCCACGTTGGTCTTTACCGCTTCAAGAGGGAAAAATTCACAGGAAGGGACCTGCTTCAGCGCAGCAGCATGAAAAATATAATCGACTCCCCTCACCGCATTTTCTACCGAATTGTATTCACGAACATCGCCGATATAAAACTTTACACGTGGATCTGTATACACTTTTCGCATGTCATCCTGTTTTTTTTCGTCGCGGCTGAAAATCCGTATTTCGTTGAAGTTGCTGTTAAGAAACCGGTTGAGAACTGCATTTCCGAAAGAACCGGTGCCACCGGTTATCAGAAGCTTTTTATTACCAAACATTTGATATTGATATTTTATATATTATTATTTATTTTAATAAAATTTCGATCAACCGGTTTGCATTTTCCGGGGTTACCTCTTCCTGAAAAGATGCTATATTTCTTTGAAGAAAATCATCGGAGCGATTCCACCATTCCGATTTTTGCAAAGCCTGTATAATCTCATCGTCAAACCTGTACCTGATTATTTTGGATGGAACGCCTCCCACTATGGCATAAGGCGGAACGTCTTTTGTTACAACCGAATGTGCGGCTATAATTGCACCGTTGCCAATGGTAACGCCTCCCATAATAGTAGACTTCATCCCAATCCATACATCATTACCGATCACTACTTTTTCAGGAACAGAATTAAACAGGTCTTGTTTTGACCAGGAATAACCGGTGCCGTTTTGTATATTAACGAACAGGGGAGAAGTGGAGATGAATCTTGTGGGATGTGATGGAAGCCCTATACATACATCTTTTGAAACAGAACAAAATTTTCCAATGCTTGCGTTATAAATATTGGTGTTGTAACCTATATACGAATAATCAGAAACGACACATTTTCTTAAAATTACAAATCGCTGAATGCGTGATTTATTGGAAATAACTGATTCTTTATCGTAGAACATCAAAATAGATATTTTTTTGTTCTGATATTGTTTTTTCAGGCGGCTAAAACTAAAATAGTTTTTGATCAGGCTACACATTCGTTATCTGATATTAGTAGTATTAGTTGCAAAAGTATAAGCTTTGGCAATGCAAAAATTCTTCCTATTTATTAAGAACATATTCTATAGCATCTCTAATAGCATTTGCCATGTCAGCCGGTTTCCTGAACTGATCATAATGCAATTTTGCATTTCTGCCCATTGCTAAAACTTTTTCCCGATTGTTAATGATCCAGACAATCGTCTTTTTTAGATCTTCATCAGTTCCATTATAGATAAATCCATTCTCGTCTTTTTTTATATTAAAAACTTCACCCCCTGTTATGGCATCAGCACTTGTTAGAAAAGGTACGCCATAGCCCATGCTCATCAATACAGAAAGGCCTGCCTGTGTTGGAGAAATGCAAACCAGGCTCTTTGAAAAGAAAGTTACTAATGTTTTTTGATCATAAATGGCTCCATGAAGGATTACTTTATCCTGTAATTTGTTCACTTCGATCAATTCTTTAAGCGTGCTTTCCATGGGCCCCGCCCCTATAATTTGTAAGGTGGGAAGCGCAATGGTTTTGGTTAGTTCAATGTATGCATTCAGCAATATATCAATGCCCTTTTGTGGATATAGTGTTCCGATGAATAAAAAATCGGTTTTTGAATTTTCTGTTTCAGCTAAATTAAAATGCTCATCAATAGCTACTGTATTATTGGCAACGAATAGTTTTTCGCGTGCAATTCCATTTTCAATATATTTTTTGACGGGATAGCTGCTGTAAAACAGTATGGCATCTGCCTTTTTTGCAAAGAAGAACCTCACCCTGTCCCACGTAGTTTTTGAATCCAGCTTATTTTCATAACTGGCAGACACGCCAATGCCCCATAGTATAAACTTAAATTTTCTTCTTTTTACCGATAAAAGCATTAAGGATATCCACCTCACATTGGATATTGCAATGACAACATCATAATCCCGGGCTAATTTTTTTAAATTGGTCTTATGAAAAAATAGTGGGCCAATATCATATCCCGGAGTATAGATCGTTTTGAAATCAAATTTTTTGCCTACAAAACTTTTATCGGAGTAGGCAACAGTCAGGTCGTAGTGCTGATTTAAAATATCAAAAATTTTAAGTCTGTAAGACCAGACCTTATTATAGATTATAAGTATTTTTTTAGTCCTCATATATGGGTTAACGATAAAAGATGTTTTATTATTCTTGCAGCGGCATGCCCATCCCACAAATCAGGAATACTTCCTTTTTTCCAGTTTCCCCCGAACAATTTTTCCATGGCAGGTTTTATTGCTTTGGGATCGGTTCCGATCAGTTCATTCGTTCCTATCGTAATTGTTTCGGGCCTTTCGGTATTATCTCTTAATGTAAGGCAGGGTATACCCATTACAGTAGTTTCTTCAGTTATACCGCCTGAATCGGTTATTACTGCTTTTGCTTTTTCCACCAGGTAGTTAAACTCCAAATAACCCAAAGGTTCGATCATGTGCAACGATGGATGTTCAATCCCCATGTTTTGAAGGATTTTTGCTGTTCTGGGGTGTACCGGAAAGATCAGCGGCAATCCATGGGAATGCGCAATGATCTCATTCATCAATTGTTTCAACTTTTTTTCTTCATCAACATTTGCCGGGCGATGCAACGTCATAACTATAAATTGGCCCTTTTCCAATCCCAGTTCTTTCCAGATAGGAGGTTGTTGAAACCGTTCCCTGTTTTTTAATAATGTATCTATCATGGTATTACCTACAAGAAAAATACATTCATCTTCAATACCATTTTTTTTTAAATTGTCATTTGCAATGGTAGTGGTTGTAAAAAAATAATTGGTAATACTGTCGGTTACCATACGGTTGATTTCTTCGGGCATGGACCAGTCGCCCGAGCGGATGCCTGCCTCAACATGCGCTACTTTTACATGCAGCTTTTGTGCAACGATGGCGCAGGCCATGGTAGAAGTAACATCGCCAACAACAAGGCAGAGATCGGATTTTTCGTGCAGTAATAGCTTTTCATAGCCTATCATTATATTGGCGGTTTGCTCTGCCTGTGTTCCCCCGCCGGCGCCTAAGTTTACATCGGGATGCGGAATACCCAATTGCTCAAAAAAGCTGCCGCTCATGTTTTTGTCGTAGTGCTGACCTGTGTGAACGAGCCTGTATTGAATATCAGATCCTGCTTGCTGATGTTTTTTGATCGCTTCTATAATCGGTGCAATTTTCATAAAATTTGGCCTGGCACCGGCTATAATATCAATATTTAGATTTTTTTTCATACAAAATTTAAAGAATATTGGGAACTTATATTATGATTAATTTACGCGATAGAGATTTACGTCTGACAATATATTTACCCGCAACGTTTTTATTTTGCTTTTTGGAAAGCAGGGCGGTTGAGAAAATTTCATTTTCACTTCTTGCAAAGGCTGCAACGATAGCCATTGACATCATAAGCCAGCTGGCTGAAAAAATACTTCCGCTAAACATGTTTTGCGTAAAGCATTGAATAAAAAGGACGCTGATCCATGAATATTGCGGAGTATATTTAAAAATATTAAATGATTTTATAAATATAATAACGAGTAAAATAGAAAGGGGAATAAAGCCCAGGAAACCTGTGCATTGCAGTGTTTCAAACAGAATGTTGTGCGGATAAATATCAAAGCCATCCAGTTTTAGCCTGTCCCCCATTATCGGATTATTGACAAATTGATTGAAAGCGTTTTGCCACATAATGGTTCTTACGGCCGATTCATTACCTTCGGCTATATCAGAACCGGTACTGGTAAACCGTTCAATTAAACTACTTCCCAATTCCTCAGAAATATAAATAATTCCAACCAAACCCAATACCAATATTAAAATAGTTCGAAGATTGGTAAATAGATTTTTTTTTATAATTAATATGAAAATGAAGGGTAAAATTAAAGCAATGAGAGAACCACGCGAGGAACCAAGGAAAAATGGAGTAACGGACACTGCGGTTAAAAGCAAAAAGTAAAACTTTTGCCGTAAGGATAAGGGATTTTCCATCCAGTAACTTATTGCAACCCCTATTGTAAGCGAAGAGCAATAAGATAGTGCCAAAGGAGAAAGCATGTCGATATCCGCTGTTTCTGACGTAAGACGACCTACTGTTCCGATATAATTTCTGAAAAAGACAACAGCGAGAACGGCAAAAAGAAAGCCGGAGAACAAAATTCCTTTTCTGATGGCATTATAATCGGTTGTTTTAAATTTTATATTGCTTAGCAACAAAAACGGAATCATGTCAAAGGATAAGTAATAGAGTAAGAGTCTTGATGTTCCTAAATAATAAGGCAGCCCTTTTAAAGCGTCGCTGAAGATCCTTATTAAATAAATCAGTGAAAAAAACAGAAAAATATATGTTTCGGATTTTGGCTTTAGCCGGGTGTTTTGTAAAAAAAAAACAGTTAAACATGACAATATTAATAGTCTAAGAGGAATAGAAACGCTTAGAGACAGCGTTCCGAGACCTATGTAGAAAAGAAGCATCAGGCATACATAGTATCCGATGAAGTTTAAAAATGCGGCCGTAAAAATATATTTTCTTCCCATTGATTTATTACTTCTTTCCCATAATGGCTGCACGTATCTTATAAAGTATTTATTGTCATTTTTAGAGTGGGCATTTGCCTAATGCTCAAAACAGAAAGTACAATGAATAATGCAAACAAGCCTCCGCTTGCAAGCCATAATTCATGGATCATAAAATTTGCATATAGTACTGCCGCGTTAACAAAAAGGAACAGTATAGCAATATATTTCAGGTAATTCCGGGAGATACCTGAAGCCTTTATTGCCCAGGCATTGCCTGCTAACGCTAAAAAAATATAGGTCAAAAGGGTGCTAAAAGCTGCTCCTGTAATCCCCCATTTGGGAATAAAAAAGATATTCAGCAGTATGTTTAAAATGGCTGAGCCAATAGTAGAAAAAGCGATAAAAGCAGTTTTATTTAACACGGTAAGTTCGTAATTGCTGATATGGTAAAAAGGCATCATCAAATGCGCACCCAGTACAATAGGTAAAACGGTAAATCCCGATAGGTAATCTTCTGAAATAAAATGAAATGCAAAATACTTTGTGCCGATCAAAATAGCGATGCTGAAAAGTGATGCGCACATTAATACGAAGGTTAAATAGAACTTAAGGATTGCATGATACTTTTTCTTGTCTGCGGAAAATTTGTAAACCAAAGGTTCAAAGTAGGTACCTACAGATCCATAAAAGAAAAAGATACTGCTCCCCAGGGAATATGCAAAAGTGTATATGCCAAGTTGGCTTTTGTTTAAATAGCCTTCCACGAAAAAGCGATCGGCGTAACTTAAAATATTGCCACTTAATGCATGAAATATCAGCGGTAATCCAAAAACGAATAAAAATTTAAGATTTTTATCAAAAACAAATATCCTTTTAAAATTAAAATGAGAAAATATGTCTTTATAAAATAAAAAGATAAATATAATACCTGCTGTCAGGGATCCGTAAATATAACCGAGGCCGTTACCTGTATAAAAACAAATACCAATAACAGCCACCAGTTTGGTAACGGCATACCATAATCTTGATTTTCTGAAAAAAGCGGGATTGTCCGTTGCCAGTGCATGCGAAATCATTAGCCCTGAAAGGTTATAAAATAATAAACTTATGAACAGAAAAAGAAGGTGAGGAAAAAAACTGATCCCCATGATCTCTTCCCTGAAAAGAGAAATAATGATGCAAATGAGAAAAACGCCTAATACTGATAATATATTTAATTGCAAAGCATAAGGCAGCATCTTTTCTTTGAAGGTAATGGTGTGGCGCAGGATGGCTCTTCCCTGCCCCAATGTTAAAACGGTGTTCATTATGCCTTCTATGGCAACAAGCAGCCCAACAACCCCATATTGATCTGTTGGTAAAAAGAGAGGCAGCAAAGCTATGGTCAGCCAATTCAGACCTTTGGCAAATCCTTCTATTCCTGCATAGGAAAAGAATTTTTTATACATCTTTTTTTATCATTGTCCTTATAATCTTACAGGTCATCTTTATATTCACTTTTTCCATTTTTTCTTTTTTTGAGGTGCGTCAAAGTATTCTGTATATCCGTAGCCGTATCGTTTATAACTGTTGTAGCTGTTTTTTTCGCCGACCCTGTTGATAACGGTATAGAGCGGTTGGGCGGGGTTGTCGGTCATTTTTTTATTGAGTTCGTGCATCACCCATTTAAAAGTAAATCCCTGCCTGAGCACTACAATGGTGATATGGGCGTGAGCAGCCAGCAGTGAGGAGTCAGTAACGAGTCCATAGGGTGGGGTATCGAAAATGATGTAATCGAACTTTTTATTGAGTTCCTCCATGAGTTGCTTCATATTATCGCCCAGGATGAGTTCGGCGGGGTTTGGGGGTATAGGTCCGGCGGGGAGGAGCCAGAAACGCTGTTCAAAGCCGGGCACTTCATGGAGGATATCATTGATGTTAGTGGTGTTTGCGGCGGCCAGGTAATTGCTGATGCCTGCTTCGGAGTGGATATTAACGGCTGCGCTGAGGCGTGGTTTACGCAAATCAAATTCAAGCACCACTACTTTTTTATTGAGCAGGGCATAGCTGGCAGCAAGGTTAAGGCTGGTGAAAGATTTTCCTTCTTCGGGTCTGTGGGAAGTAACCAGGATAACCTTTGGAGAATGCCCTGGTTTTGTAAAGCTGATGTTGGTTCTGATAACCCTGAACTGTTCTGCCACGATAGAACGGCTTCCCTTTTGAACTACAATGGGGGAGGTATCCTTTCTAACATAAGATATCTCTCCCAGTACAGGGGCGTTGCACTTTTGCTCTACTTCATCCTTATCCTCGATGGTGTTTTTGAAGAAATGGATGAGGTAAATAATGGCGATAGGGATGATCAGTCCCAGCAAAAAGGCGATAGCCATAACAAGTACCTTTTTTGGGCTTACGATACCGATGCTTCTGGCTTTTTCAATGCTTCTGGAGTCGGGGATTGTGGAAGCCAGGGTAATGGCCGACTCTTCTCTTTTTTGGAGGAGCAAAAAGTAAAGCTGCTCTTTTACGGACTGGTCGCGCTGTATCTGGACGAGATTTTTTTGTATTTGAGGAATATTCCTGATGCGGGCATTGAGCTCTGCATCCTTGCTGGTAATATCATTTAAAGCGATGCGGTAAGCCTGTTTGAGGTTGCCGATATTAGTGATCAAACTGGCTCTGAGGTTAGCGATCTGGTTGGCGAGGTCAACAGGGATAGGGTTTTTGGGTCCGAGCCTTTCAGCCTGCCGCTCTCTTTCGAGTACCAGCCTGTTGTGGGTCTGTATCATTTCAGCCAGGGATGGTTCGGCAATGCCTGAACCTGAAGGTACCAGTTTGGGATTGTCCTGGTTGGCTTTGAGGTTGCTTTCCAGGGATTCAAGGATGCTTAGCTGGGTTTGCTGTTCGGCTTTCTGAATGTCAACCTGTTTGGCCTGCTCCATATACTGTTGTGCTTCAACCGAAACATCGGTGATGCGGTTACTGCTTTTAAATTGCTGCACCTGTCCTTCCACGGTGCGCAGCTCATTTTCTATAATAGCCAGCCTTCCGTTTAAAAAATCGAGGGTGTTGTTGGTGACTTTGTTTTTATCCTCCAGGGCTTGTTGGTTATAGATATCAATGAGTGCGTTCAATGCGGTTTGCGCTCTTTTGTTGTTCCGGTCGGTAAGCTCCATGTTGATAATGGTAGCTGTTTTGCTTGCCGGTTGAACATTAAGGGCGGCTGAATAGTTGTTAACAGCAACTTTCAGGGGTTTCAGGTACAGCAGATAGTCGTTGTTGAGGTTTGTGCTATCAGCCTTAAAGGCCGGGTTATCGGTTATTTGGAAGAGCAGCCCGTTAATGGAGTACCATCTGCCTCTTGTAAGGGGGAGGTCTTTATTGTGTGCGCCATAGTCAAGGCGCCATTTTCCATTGGGTTGGCCGCTGATCCCCCATTGCAGCGGCTGGATAATGGTGTCGGGGTTGGCAATGCGAATGATCAAAGGGGTCTCTTTGGCGAATACGGATCTGTTGGTAAGGCTGCCCTTTCTTTTAATATCAAGGAAGAGTTGTTCTTTTTTTACCACGTCTTCCATAAGATCATAGCTTTTGAGGATCTCAATTTCATTGTCAACAAGTTTTCCTCCGCCCCCGAGATCCAGTTCTTTAAGCAAAGGGTTCTCAAGCAGTCCTGCTCCGCCCTTTTTTTCATCTTTGATCATAATGGAAGCCCTTGCCTTATATACAGGTTCTGCATATCGGTTATAGAGCCATGCGATGGTTAGCGCCAAGGTGAGCGACAGGGCGATCCATGGCCAGTTGTACAGGATCCTGAACAAAGCCTGCCTGATGTCTACGGATTCCTCAGGTAAGTTATTTTGAGGGATTTGCGAAGTAGTGGTATTTGTATGCACTGCCAATGTATTTTAATTAGAGCGTAAATAAAGATGAATATTTAACGGAACCGGGTAAGGGCAACAATAATGAGAGACAGGATACTGGTTGCTGCGGGGATAATGATATTTAGTCCTTCAGCCTGGAGCCCTTTTCGTTTACCGGGTTCTACGAGCACCACATCATTTTGTCGGAGATTATAGAACGGCGAGCGCATTACGCTGCTGTTGTTGAGGTTGAGATGGGCCACTTCCACTTTATCAGCAGCTTTACGGATGACCTTGATATTGTTTCGTTTGGCAAAAACGGTAAGGTCTCCTGCCATACCAATGGCTTCCAGCACATTGATCTTTTCACCTGCTACCTGGAAGGTGGAGGGTCTGTTGACCTCTCCCATTACAGTAACACGGAAGTTGATAAGGGTCACGCTGATAACAGCATCTTTAAGGTATTCGCTTACCACCTTTTTGATCTCTGCCTTGGCTTCATCAGTAGTTAATCCCATCACTTTTACGTCCCCGATAACGGGGATGGTAATGTTACCGGAAGGCGACACGGTATAAACGCTTTGCATGTTCTGTGTGTTGTTATTGTTGCCGGTAATAACAGCCGAACCCATGAGGTTGAACAATTGGGAAGCTTCGGGGCTGATGCTGCTGATAACGATCTGCAACTGGTCGTCGGGCTGCAGGCGGAGGGGATCAAAGGCTGCGGTTCTGACCTGCTGTACCCTGGCATCCTGCGCGGAGTTCAGATCCTGGAACAATGCCAGCTCCTTACCCGTTCGGCATGAACTGAATAAGAACAGAAGAGCAATGGAGAAGAAGAACGGTAACTTATACATATATGATGTATGTTTAAAGAATTTAGTATCGGTGAAAAGTGGAGCATTTACCTAATATAATTAAAAAACATTTGTTACCCTGGTGATAATTTACACAGCTTCGCCTGCTCAGTCCCATTTTAATGTTACTGACATTCAAAGCAATAACGCAGGTTTAGCATCAAATATGTGGATACTGCCCATATCTTTTAAGAGTTTATAGAAAAATAAGTGGAAAGACAGGAGCAGGCTTTTCGTTGGGGTCTCAAAAAAATGTATTTTGCATTAACCCATATATGGATACTGGCTGCATAACTATCAGAGGCGCAAAGATAGAGCTACTTTTCAAACCTCATATTATATTCGCTAGAATTTATTATATATCAACATCATAGAAGAGAAATCGCAAGTGTTTCTCAGAAGTACAGAGGGGGGATATAGATATAAAAAGAACCTGTTATGTTCATTTACAAAAAAATAATATAAGTAATAGCATAAAAAATAGCGTTGGGTATAAATTTGTGTTTATTAAAGCCCGGGATTAAAAGGAATAAAACAATTTAGCAACCTGATCGGGTTCCGCAAAACTTTAGCAACAAATAATATTGAGTTGGAATCGCATCATTTTTCAGCTGCCAATACGTTAAGAATGTTAATCTTATACGTGTCTTGCTTTGGGACTCAGAAGGCGAAGCTGTGGTTAATATATTAAATATAGTTTATAATTATGTTCTCGGTTGTAATACCTTTATACAATAAAGAAAAAAGCATTAAAAATACCATTTGGACGGTTATGGACCAAACGGTTACAGATTTTGAATTGTTGGTTGTCAATGATGGCTCTACCGATAACAGCCGCGAGATTGTGGCAAATATAAAGGATGACAGGATCAAAATTGTGGACAAACTTAACGGCGGTATATCAAGTAGTCGAAATGAGGGCATACTGCTGGCCAGGTATGACTATATTGCATTTTTGGATGCGGATGATCTTTGGGAACCGGATTTCCTGGAAACAATAAATAAATTAATCACTGATTATCCGGATGCGGATTGTTATGCAACCGGATATGCATGTAAATATAATAATACTACATTAAATGTGTTTGGTGCGCCCAAACGCGGAATAATCCGGAATTTTTTTAAACAGGTGTACAAAGCACCCGTGATGCATTCTTCGTCTGTATGTGTAAAGAAAAGCACTTTTGATAAAGTTGGATACTTCAACACCACTATCCGGCGGGGAGAAGATTATGATATGTGGGGCCGGTTGGGCAGAGCAACCAGCATAGCAGCAACCCCGGAAGCTAAAGTATGGTACAGGCTGGATGCGGAAAACAGCGCTATGACGGAGCTTCACAGGCCCCAGGCACTATGGCTTTATAATATTCCGCCGGAAAGTTATAAGGATAAAGATCAAAAAAGGTATTATAAAAGGTTTGTACATCGCCAGGTTTTGGAATACCTTATTAAAGGCAAATTAAAGTGGGCCGTTCAAATTGCTTTTCATAACAGAAAAATAGCAAACTGGTATTCATATCTTTTCATTCCCCAAAGCATCCAGTTTCGCCAGCTTGTAAGCTGGACAAAGCTCCAGGTTAGGCGATTTTTGAGAAAGGTGAAGGGGTTTTCTTCCGGATAGTATATTATAGTGATAACGATATACATAGCTCTAACTGTTTTTCTATATTTTTGCTGGCGGCAAGCCTTGAATGTTAGACGCACCGTTACTTTTCCACCCTCGCCCTTCTATGATTATAAGAACTAAACAAACTAAGATGAGGAAAATTGCTATTGCCGGAGCCGGCGGGTTTTCGAAAGAGATATATCTGACTATAAATGATATTAACAAAATTGAGGAGAAATGGGAATTCATAGGTTTTTTTGACGACAATGTTCCTAAAGGAAAGTTTTTTATGGACTTCAGAGTGCTTGGCAATATGAATGACCTGAATCAGGCACGGGAGGAGATAGATGTGATCATAGCTGCCGGTAAGTCGCATAATATCATTTCTATATTAAAAAAGCTTTATTCTGATAAGTTAACTTTTCCAAATCTTTTCCATCCTTCATGTCAGTTCTTACATTTTAAATCCCTGGTTATTGGTGTTGGTAATATTCTTCAGCCGTATTCATCTTTGTCTGCCGACAATAAAATTGGTAATTATAATGTTTTTAATGCGGGTGTAAGAGTAGGACATGATACTGTTATCGGTAATTATAATACATTTGCCACTTCAACTCTTATTTCAGGCGGGGTGGAGATAGGAGATCAAAACGATTTTGGCATGAATTCCGGTATCCTGCAATATAAAAAAGTAGGAAACGGAAATGTGATAGCACCCATGTCTGTTTTATTTAAAAGCATTAAGGACAGCGGGCATTATATGGGGATTCCTGCTATGTCTACAGGAATGTGAGCAATCCAATCTGAGATTGTTAACTTTATTGAATAATAAATAAGACAGAATACAACAATTTCAACACGCAAGTTAATTAATATGGATAAAAATCAGTTTTTACAATCTTTTGCAGAACAATTTGACGAGACCGACCCCTCTGCTTTTACCATGAACGCAAAATTTAAGGAAATGGATGAATGGAGTTCAATGGTTGCTCTGATGATTATTGCTATGGTGGATGAAAATTATAATAAAAAGATTACAGGCGCCGACCTTAGAGAGACAGATACCATTGAGCAGTTGTTTGAAAGAGTGGCTGCAAAATAGAACAGAATGTCAAAATTTCGAAACTGATTGCATGGAAGTAAGATTTCCGTTTTCACTTGAAGGTAAAACCATTCTGGTAACCGGAGCTTCGTCGGGTATTGGCTTAAGTGTTTGCAGGGCGGTGGTAGCTTCCGGTGGTAGCGTAATAGGAGTTGCCAGAAGAGAGGATTGTCTTAAGGAAATGGAGAACGAGCTAGGTGCGGGAAATGCGTCTTACATTAAAGCTGATTTATCCTTAGATGCTGATATTGAAGACATAACACTGAGAATGCCCGAGGTAAACGGGCTTGTATATGCTGCCGGGATAACAAGACTGGCTCCGCTGAAGTTCATTAAACGCCACGACCTTGAAGAGGTAATGAATGTCAATTATTTTTCAATGGTTTTATTGCTTGCTCAGGTAGTGCGCCATAAAAAGATCAAAAGAAACGCAAATTCTTCTGTTGTACTGATTTCCTCGGTAGCTCAGCAGGTGGGAACAAAATCGTCGTTATTGTATACAGGAAGCAAAGGGGCTATGTCTGCGGGCAGCAGAGTTATTGCCAATGAGCTTTCCTCACAAAAGATAAGAGTTAATACCATAGAGCCGGGTATGGTACAAACTGCTATGGCTTCGGAAATGGAAGACATGCTTTCAAAAGAAGTGGTTGAAAAGGACATGAAACAATATCCACTCGGCTATGGCATTCCTGAAGACGTGGCAAACGCCGCGGTTTTTTTATTGTCTGATGCTTCACGATGGATGACCGGTCAGTCTATTACGCTTGACGGGGGAAGGTACAAACTACTTGATTAATTTTTATATGGCTTTACTTCATAATAAACACGTAGCTGTAAAAGGCATTAGCGCTTGCGTGCCGGGGAATAGCATTAAAAACGCAGATAATACGTTTTTTTCGTTGAACGAAATCAATGCATTTATCAATAATGTGGGCGTAGAAGAGTTAAGGGTATCAGAAACAGAAGTGTGCACTTCAGATTTGTGTGTTGCGGCTGCCCAAAAATTGCTTGAGGAACTTGACGTGGATAAAAATGACATTGGTATTCTTGTATTTGTTTCACAATCCCCGGATTATTATTTTTTGCCCAATACGGCATGTATCATTCAGGATAAGTTACAGTTAAATAAAGAAACACTGGCTTTCGACGTGCCATTGGGATGCAGCGGTTATGTGTACGGATTAAATTTAATTGCTTCTTATTTATCATCAGGGCAGATGAAAAAGGGACTTTTACTGGTTGGCGATACTGCATCAAAAATTCCCAATCCAAGAGATAAAAGCAGTAGTATGTTATTTGGAGATGCGGGTACGGCAACGATTATGGAGTATGATGAAAGATCTGAAGGGATTTATTTTCATATGGCTACCGATGGATCGGGCTATAAAGCCATTATTGTGCCCGAAGGAGGCTTTCGAAATCGCTTTTCAAACAAATCTTTGACGGAATATAAAAACGATGAGGGATTGATCAGAACCCCTAATAGCTTACATCTGGACGGGTTTGATGTTTTTTCCTTTGGCATAAGCGAAGCACCCAAAACCTGTAAAAAATTGATGGAGCATCTGAATATCACAAATAATGATATTGATTATGCCGTTTTTCACCAGGCCAACAGAATGATGAATGAAAAAATCCGGAAAAAATTAAGTCTTCCGGAAAATAAAGTTCCTTATTCACTTAAGCATTTTGGAAATACCAGTTCCGCATCTATACCGCTTACAATGGTTACTGAAATGAGAGAAGATTTACGGAAAAAAACAAACCGTCTGCTGCTTTGCGGTTTTGGAGTCGGACTATCGTGGGGTACTGCTTATACTACATTTAACAATATCATTGTTCCCGAGCTAATTGAAATATAAGAGAGAATAAATTATATGTCTGGTAATTCATTTGCGTCTATATCGGCTGTTTCGTATTATTTGCCATCAGGTTCTTTAACCAACGAGCAGCTTAGTAAGGCTTTCCCCGAATGGAGTGTAGATAAAATTATGCAAAAGGTGGGGATATCTACCCGGCGGATTGCAGCGAAAGATGAATTTACTTCTGATTTAGCGGTGGCCGCAGCACAGCGTCTTTTTGAAGAGTATAATTTACGCGGTGATGATATAGACTATCTGATATTATGTACACAGAGCCCCGACTATTTTTTACCTACTACTGCCTGCCTGGTGCACGATAGATTGAAGTTATCTTCAGCAGCAGGAGCTATAGACATTAACCAGGGTTGCTCCGGTTTCATATACGGAATCAGCCTTGCCAGGGGACTCATTGCGGCAGGTGATGTTAAGAATGTGCTGTTTATTACGGCAGAAACATACAGTCGTTTTCTGCATCCTGATGATAAGGGGAACAGGTCAATTTTTGGAGATGCAGCAGCGGCGGTATTGGTATCGGCTGATCCCGCCGGCGGAAAGATTGGGAGAGTAATACTTGGAACAGACGGCGGGGGCGCTAAAAATCTTATTGTAAAAAACGGGGCGGTACGATTTCCTAAAACAGATGTTCAGACCATGCGGGAAGATGAAGATGGGAATCTGTTTAATGATAATTACCTTTATATGAATGGTACTGAAATTTTTAATTTCACACTGGAATCTGTACCTGCTCTTGTAAAAGATACCCTGGAAAGAAACCTGCTGCATCAGGAAGACATTGATCTGTATATTTTCCACCAGGCAAATAAATTTATGCTTGATTACCTTCGTAAAAAGATCAGGATTCCTCAGGAAAACTTTTTTATGAGTATGGAGCATTCCGGCAATACGGTTTCATCAACAATTCCTATTGCCATGAAGCGTGCTTTATTGGAAGGAAAAATAAAAAAAGTCACAAAGGTGCAGGTTGCCGGCTTTGGAGTTGGATATTCCTGGGGAGGTACTGTATTACAGTTTTGATCTGTCTATCGCTTTTATGAAGCAATTATTCCTGATTTAATTCGTTTTTGCGATACAAAATGCATTGGCATTAGTATGTACAAATTGTTTTTAAAAAGACTGTTTGATTTTTTTATTGCAACTGCAGCTTTTGTTTTTGCTTTTCCCGTTTTTATGATTATAATGATCTGGCTGGTTTTTGTGAACAAAGGCAAACCTTTTTTTCTGCAAAAGAGACCCGGAAAAGGAGAAAGGATATTTAAGGTGATCAAGTTTAAGACAATGACAGATGAAAAGGATGAAAATGGAAATTTACTGCCTGATCATTTACGGATGACTGCCATAGGCCGCTTTGTAAGAAAAACTTCTCTTGATGAAATTCCCCAGCTTTTAAATGTTATAAAGGGTGATATGAGTCTTATTGGCCCGCGACCTTTATTGGTATCTTATTTACCCCTCTATAATGAAGAACAAAAACGGCGACACAAAATAAAACCAGGCATTACCGGCTGGGCGCAGGTAAACGGGCGAAACGCCATCAGTTGGGAACAAAAATTTAATTACGATGTATGGTATGTAGACAACTATAGCTTTTTGCTGGATATAAAGATCATTTTTTTGACCATATTTAAAGTATACAGGAGAGAAGGTATCAATGCCGAAGATACAATACCCATGCGCCCTTTTGCAGGAACGCCGAAAAGAACGTAAATGTGTTGTGTAAATCATACTTTCGAAATAGCTGTTTATTATTATATGCGACATATTAAGAAGGGATTGCAGGTTTAAAAAAAAATGTCTATTTTTATCTGATATCGCGATAAACCCTAATGTTTACTCAAAGCTTTCATTGTTCCCTCTGTAGCTCGAGTTGATGAAGCGTTCAGTTATGGTCCCATTTTTTATGAATAACCGGTGATATTGTTCTAACTTATTTTTATATTATCAGGATGATAATTAAACGGTTGATTTATATACCCTATTACCTTATCAGAACCAAATGGAATTTGTTTTTCAGGTATTCCGGGTTTGTTAAAAAGAAAAAGAAAATCTCTTATTTCCGCTTATATAAGGATGTTATATATACAATGCTGAAGCATAATGCTTCCCCCCTTGATTATTTTTCTTTCAGGTTTTACGATTTGCCGGAAGAAGAATGGGACAACTACCCTTGCACCGGGTTTATGTATGAATACCAGTTAAAGATGAACCCCAAAGACCAGCGAATGGTTTTGCATGACAAAATAAATTTTTTGACATTATTTAATGATTTTTCCGGAAGAAAGTGGACCACACTTGCTACACTTAAGAGCAATAAACAATTTGCTATCCAATTCCTGAGAGAGGCCGGAGAAAAGCTGGTTCTTAAAAACTCAACCGGCGGAGCTGGTAAGCAGGTTGAGGTGATAGCGATCCCTTCCGATATTCCTGAATCTGTAATTAAAATAATGGAAGCCAATCATTTTGATTTGGCAGAGCATTATGTTGTTCAGCACGACGCATTAATGAAGTTATCACCAAGTGCTTTGAATACGATAAGAATAGTTACTCAATATCTGGACGGAAGAGCAATTATATTGTTAGCATTTTTAAGAATCAGTGTTAATTCCAGTGTGGACAACCTCTCTGTGGGACATTATGGAGTTAATTTTGGTGCTGCAATAGATATAGAAACAGGGGTGATTTATGGGCCGGGTGTATACCTGGATATTACAAAACCGGATGTATATTACCACCCTGTTACACACACACCTATTATTGGATTTGAAATTCCCCACTGGGGAAAATGCAAAGAGATTGTAATTAAGGCCGCAATGCTGACTCCCGGAAACCGTTCCATAGGATGGGATGTTGCAGTTACCAATGAAGGTGCGGTATTAATTGAAGGAAATCACAACTGGAACTTATTAAGCATGTCGCCGGGGCAAAGGGGATATAAAAAAGAATTTTTGCAATATTCATCTATGATATAACCATATGGATCGTTAATGTTGAAGTTAAAAGTTACTTTTTGGAGACTATAGTGATGGATAAAACATTTGTAAAAAAAATTTTAGTAACGGGTGTTGGCGGGCCTACACCTCGTTCTTTTGTACGCGCTGTTAAATATTTTGGTGGTGCGCATAAAAGTTCGTTTGAATTTATAGGAGTAGATTCAAATCCTTTAGCCTATGGTCTTTATGACAGGGATTTATTTGAAAAATCTTTTGTGGTACCTCGGGCAGATGCTGAACAATACTGGGATGTAATGAATGCGGTTGTAGAAGAAAATGCAATTGACGCTGCCATAGTTTTACCGGAAACTGAAGTGTTGGAGTGGTCCAGAAACCATAGTAAATTAAAAAGGACGATAAAGCTTCATTTGCCCGATTACAGACTGGCAAAAGAACTGGTAAATAAATATCAATTACATACTCTTCTGAATGGTACCGAATATGTACCGTGCTTTTTAAAGTTAAAACCCGAATATTATTCTTTTGATAACTTAAAAAATGAGCTGGGTGGGACGTTTTGGGTCCGAAGTACTGAAGGTTCCAGTGGGCTGGGGTCTTTAAAGATAGAGAGTCCTCACGTATTGACTCAATGGATTACAATGAATCCCGACGTTTCAGAATTTATTGCAACCGAGTATTTACCGGGACGCAATATGGCATGTAAACTTCTTTACTTTAATGATAAATTATTGGCTAGCGCGTGTGCTGAAAGGGTAAAATATATCATGGCAAAAACAGCACCGTCCGGTATAACAGGTAACACGTCATTCGGGCGTTTGTTAAATGAACCCCGGCTGGTTGATATTTCTGCTGACGCATTGAATGTAATTTCAAAGAAAATTGGCACAGGTCTCAATGGAATATTTACTGTTGATTACAAAGAAGATGTAAATGGTAAACCTAAAATAACAGAAATTAATATCAGGCATGTGGCCTTTACCTCTTCCATAGCCGCCGGCGGAGCCAACTTACCTTTAGATACATTACTCGTGCTGTTTGACGAAGAAAGCAGATATTCAAAGGCAACTCATTATACTTTTAAGGAACCATATGTTTTTCTCAGGGATGTAGATGCCTACCCCATTGTTATGAAAGAATCTGATCTGCTAAAATAGGGTATACTCATTTATGAGGTTGGAGTATTTTAAATCACTAAATGGGCTTAGAGCAATCGCCGCATTCATGGTGATCACAGCTCATTTTTTTAGTCTGGAGAATTCTTTCAATTCAGTATTGTTTTATAAAATAGTCAAGTTTGGGAGTTCCGGGGTTTCGCTTTTTTTTGTGTTATCCGGATTTGTAATTACGCGAATTTTACTTAACTCTATAAACAGCAACAGTTATTTTAAAGCATTTTATATAAGAAGAATATTACGCATCTTCCCTCTTTACTACCTGGCACTGGTATGCTATTATTATTTGCCCCATTTATTGAGTTCACTTTATCACTATTCTCCCTTCTTTGACAGGCAGATTTATTACTACATTTATCTTCAGAATTTTGGGAGGACTTTTAATTGGAATTCATCGGGCCCCATTCATTTCTGGACACTTTCTGTTGAGGAACATTTCTATCTTTTATGGCCTGCCGTAGTATATTTTGGGTACCGATTCAAACAGAGATGGTTGGTATATATCAGTGGCGTACTATTGTTATTGCCGCTGTTGCTCCGGTATTATATGCTTTCCTTAGGGCACATGATTGACTTTTTTACTTTTACGAGGCTTGACCAGCTGGTTTTGGGCGGCGTTTTGGCTATTTTGGAGCGAAGAAAACTTCTAAGCAGAAAATATGAAAGGGGGTACCTGATTAGCATGATAATTGGCATTTCGTTTTTTATTTTGTGTATTTTTTTCAATGATTTTTACCAGGATGTTTTTAAACACAGCGCCCTGGGTATATTCTATTTTAGCATAATTGGACTGTGTGTGATATATGAGGATGAGGTTATGCAATATTTGGGAACAATAAGTTATGGTATATATGTATGGCATGTTTTGTCAGTTGACGTGATTGAAAATTACCTTGCAACGCATTGGATAATTTTGGATTTTCTTCTGATTATAATATTTACCATTGGTATTTCTTCTGTCAGTTATTGGCTTGTAGAAAAACCTTTTTTAAACCTTAAACGTTTTTTTTCCTACGGATAAAGAATATTTGCACATGACGTGGTTAGTATAGAAAATCATTTATCTAAATAATCAAATACAATGCATTCTAAAGTATGGCTTTCTTCGCCCCATATGGGTGGTAATGAAAGGAAATTTGTTAATGAAGCTTTTGATACAAACTGGGTGGCGCCGCTCGGGCCGCACGTAAACGGACTTGAAAAAGATATTGCAGGATTTCTTTTGCCTGAAAATGAAAATGATATTCATGTAGCGGCACTAAGCTCCGGCACAGCGGCTATTCATTTGGGTTTGATATTGCTTGATGTTAAGCCCGGCGATGAAGTGATCTGCCAGAGCATGACTTTTTCGGCATCCGCTAATCCCATTGCATACCAGGGCGCAACGCCGGTGTTTATTGACAGTGAACCCGATACATGGAACATGTCGCCGGAATTTCTGGAACAAGCGATCAAAGACAGGATCGCCAAAGGAAAGAAGCCGAAAGCCGTTATTCCTGTTCATTTATATGGCATGCCAGCAAAAATGAATGAAATCATGGCCATTGCCAACCAGTATGAAATTCCTGTACTGGAAGATGCCGCAGAGGCATTGGGAAGTCATATAAACGGGAAAAAATGCGGTACCTATGGAGTGATCTCCGTGCTGTCTTTCAACGGAAATAAAATCATTACAACGTCTGGCGGAGGAGCAATGGTTGCACATCGGCCGGAACTGGCAGAAAAGGCCCGCTTTCTCTCTACGCAGGCACGCGACCCCGCACCGCATTATCAGCATTCTCATATTGGTTACAACTACAGAATGAGTAACATATGCGCAGGCATCGGTCGCGGGCAAATGGAGGTTTTACCGGAGCGCATTTTACAACGGCGCACTAATTTTGAATGGTACAATAAAGCTTTATCAGACATTGCTGCCATACGGTTTTTAAACGATCCGGAAGGATATTACTCCAACCACTGGCTTACTACGGCGCTTATTGAGCATCCTGTTGTTACCAGGGAAACGGTCAGGCTGGCTTTGGATAAAGTAAATATCGAGAGCCGTCCGTTATGGAAGCCTATGCATTGTCAGCCCGTTTTTAAAGATGCCCCGTTTTATGGTGATGGCACAGCAGAAAACCTGTTTAAGGATGGGTTGTGTTTGCCTTCGGGGTCTAATTTAACGGATGAAGAGCGTGAGCGCATTTTAAAAGAAATTAAAACAGTCTTTTCTTAACGGCTTTCAAAGCGATAAAACCTAAAAACAAAAGGTCTGCTGTTAATACAGACCTTTTGTTTTGTATTATGCTGATTCCTCAAACATTCATCACTGCTCTCATTCTCCCTGTCTCCATTAAGATCAGTATTTGAACACTTTTCCCCCCGCCATCACTTCCTGTTTTTTTTCATCGAATGTAACTTTTTGACCTGTGCGGTAAGCGGCATTCGACATGATAACCGCAATGGCATGGTTATAGCCGGCTTCTATCGGTGCATTGGGCTGTTTGCGGCTGCGAACGCAGTCCATCCAGTTTCGTACATGCGACAGCGTTAGATCGTCGCTGCCGGTATTGGCGTCGGTGGTTACTTTTGTGGCAACCTCATTCAGCGAAACAGAAGGCAAAAGGTTCGCCTTCATCCCCATGGCTTTTGCATGATTTTCCTTTAATCCACCTTCAGAACTGATTTGGTTGGTATCTAAGTTGAGGGTGCCGCCATTGGAATAATAGATCTCCTTAACATCTCCTGCTGCATTGGTCATACGAGAACTAAAAATTACCTGGAATCCTTTGGATAGATCGCTGAGCGGTCCATAGTCGAAAACAGCAGTTAAGGTATCTGCATTCTTTCTGCCGTCTTTCCAGGCATAAATGCCGCCGTTAACGGCTACGCTGCGTGGGTGCGGCAGGTTGGCAAACCAATGTACCGTATCAATCTGATGGCACATCCATTGCCCGGGAATGCCTGAAGAATAAGGCCAAAATAAACGGAACTCCAGGTATTTCCTTGGATCAAATTTTTCGAACGGACGGTTCAGTAAAAAACGTTTCCAGTCGGTATCTTCTTCACGCAGCTGAGGAACCAGTGAAGGCCTGCGCCAGCGCCCCGGCTGGTTTACATTCCATATAAGCTCTACCATTACAATAGGCCCAAACTTCCCCTGCTGTATAAAGTCATAGGCGGCTTTATAAGTGGTTCCGCTTCTCCTCTGGGAGCCTACCTGTACAATTTTCCCGCTGTCTTTAACGGCCTTCAGCACAGCCCTCGCGTCTTCCATGGTTTCGGCCAAAGGTTTTTCTGTGTACGTGTCTTTGCCGGCTTTTACAGCTTCAACGGTATGCAGGGCATGCTGAAAATCTGCAGTACTGATAAAAACCGCATCAATGTTTTTCAAATCGTATAACGCCTCATTATTTACGCAGGCCGTAATATCATGCCCCAGTTGCTGTTTAAGATAGGCTTGCCCTTCTTCTCTTCTTTTTTTCCATATATCCGAAACGGCAACCATATCAAAGTTCAGCTCTTTATGCAGTTTAACGAACGAAGGCAACAATGAGCCCCTGAACCTGTCGGAAAAGCCGATAACGCCCACGTTTACCCGATCGTTGGCACCTATAATATTGCGATAGCTTTGAGCGCTGAGCCCCATAGTGCCCATATAGGTGGCCAAACCGGCCATGGAACCTTTTTTAATGAACTCCCTGCGAGAATTTTTCATATGCGATCCTTTGATGAATAAATTTAAGTGAAAGAATAGTAGTTTTAATCTTTTACAGGTTGTAAACAAAACAGATTATAGTATTTTGCAGCATCTGAAACCGATGTTGCCCGTATAATGAGCGGTGTTTGTTTAACGCATACTAATTTACAGGGTACTAATTTATAAATGTTTAATTATGAAAAAAAGAAAATCCCTTTTTTTGACGCAATTGATGCTGATGCTGTGCTTTATTTTTGCCGTATCGGCTTACGGGCAGTCTTCTAAAAATAAGTTACAGGCATATAATATAGAAGTAACACCGGTTGATGCATCAAAAAAAGTGACTATCACTGCCGATGGCAAACCTTTTACAGAACTGGTGTATACCGACACGCTTGAAAAACCTTTTTTGTATCCTATATATGCGCCCGACGGACAATTGATTACCCGTGGCTTTCCGTTTGCCCCACGTAAAAATGAACCTACCGATCACCCTCACCATACGGGCTTATGGCTCAACTATGAAAGTGTGAACGGGCTTGATTTCTGGAATAACTCTTATGCTATTCCCGAAGATAAAAAAAGCAGGTACGGCTGGATAAAAACAAAGAAGATCGTTAAAACCAAAAGTGGCAAAAAGGGAGAATTGAAAATGCAGGCTACCTGGGAAAATCAGAAAAACCAGGTATTGCTCAACGAAACGACCACTTATTTTTTCAGGGCCGATGAAAACAAAAGGATCATAGACCGGATAACTACGCTCACCGCAGCACAAAATGTAAATATGCCGGATGTAAAAGACGGGATGCTGGGACTGCGCCTGGCGCATGAGTTGGAGCTGCCGTCTGAGGAGAAGAAAGAATTTAAGGACGATAAAGGAAATGTAACTGTGGTAGAGGGCAGCGCTGACGGCGCTCCATCGGGAAATTATATTACCAGTGAAGGTAAAGAAGGCGATGCTGCCTGGGGCACCAGGGCACAGTGGTGTATGCTGTACGGAAAGCAGGGAGATGATACTACCAGCATTGTTATTATTGATCATCCCCGCAATCCGGGCTATCCCACCTACTGGCATGCAAGGGGGTATGGATTGTTTGCGGCCAATCCTTTAGGACAAAAAGCATTCAGCAACGGAAAGGAAACGCTGAATTTTGCTTTAAAGCAGGGGCAGTCTGTTACCTTTCGCTACAGAGTGGTAATCGCTTCGGGGAAACAACGGCTGAGCAATGAAGAGATCAACCTGGTGGCGGGAGATTTCTTTCAAACTACCCGGTAAACTTTTGCGGATATTAATATTTGGATACGTATTTTTACTAAATAAAACACTACACATGAAGTCGAAAAATCTTGTTTTAATTGTTGTTATAGGCGCCATATTGTTATTGGGTGGATGCGGTTGTGGCGGATACAATAAAATGGTAGGATTGGATCAGAATGTTAAAGGCAAGTGGGGCAATGTGCAGAGCGAATACCAGCGCCGGTCTGATCTGATACCGAACTTAGTTAATACCGTAAAAGGCGCAGCAAATTTTGAACAGGAAACACTTACCAAAGTAATTGAAGCCCGTGCCAATGCCACCAAAGTAAATATTAACGCGGATGATCTTAGTCCGGAAAAAATGGCGCAATTTCAGCAGGCGCAGGGTGAATTAAGCGGCGCGTTGAGTCGTTTGCTTGTAACGGTAGAACGATATCCCGAGCTAAAAGCCAATCAGAATTATCTTAA
>NZ_DAOMOZ010000008.1:0-49060 GCF_035444585.1 Agriterribacter sp. | reverse complement strand
ATAATTGTTCATTACCCTGAATTTTGGTTTAAAAAAATATGGGGTGCAAAGGTAGTTTTTTTTGCTATATCTTATGGAAATATTTATGTAGGTAGAAGGCACAGGGTAAGAGGCGTAAGGCAACCTGTAACCTGAAACTTGCAGATTGCAAATGCATATAGATGCAAAGGCCTGGAAGATAAGGCATAAAAAACATGGTGCGTTATGCCGGCAAAGCATTTTTACCCTATACCCTAACCCCTGCACCTTACGCCTACCCCCGGTTGTCAACCTGTCAGTAAATCTATCAGTGGCATTTTATTTGTCTGCTGGTTCCTGCTATTTATAACTTAACTGAATCTAAGCATTATGCAAAAAGGAAACATAAGGGTACAAACGGAAAACATATTCCCTATCATTAAAAAATTTCTTTACAGCGAACACGATATTTTTTTAAGGGAACTGGTCAGCAATGCCGTTGACGCCACTCAAAAACTAAAAACACTGTCTTCCATCGGAGAGGCCAAAGGCGAATTGGGTGAATTGCGGATAGATGTAAAGCTGGATTCCGAAGGTAAAACCCTCACCATTTCTGATAAAGGCGTGGGAATGACTTCAGAAGAAGTAGACAAATACCTTAACCAGGTAGCGTTTAGCGGTGCGGAAGAGTTCCTGGAAAAATATAAGGGACAAAATGAAAGCAATATCATAGGTCATTTCGGGCTGGGCTTCTATTCTTCCTTTATGGTGAGCGATAAGGTTGAAGTAATAACACAGTCATACCAGGATAAGCCGGCTGTAAGGTGGGAATGTGATGGCAGCCCGGCCTTTACACTCGAAGAAACGGACAGGCCGGACAGGGGTACCAATATTGTGCTTCATATTAATGAAGAAAACAAGGAATTTTTAGAGGCAGGAAAAATCAGGCAGATACTGGAAAAATTTTGCCGGTTCTTACCCATCCCTATTTTCTTTGAAGACAAGCAGATCAACAATACTGCTCCCGCATGGACCAAAAAACCTTCTGAACTGACAACAGAAGATTACCAGAATTTCTATAAGGAGCTATATCCTTTCAACGAAACACCGCTTTTCTGGATCCATCTGAATGTGGACTACCCGTTCAACCTTACCGGTATATTGTACTTCCCCAAAATTAAGCAGAGCTATGAAATACAAAAAGATAAAATTCAACTGTACAGCAACCAGGTATTTGTTACCGAAGAAGTAAAAGATATTGTGCCCGAATTCTTAATGTTGCTCCAGGGCGTGATTGATTCGCCGGATATACCGCTCAATGTAAGCCGGAGCTATTTGCAGGGCGATCCCAATGTGAGAAAGATCAACAATCATATCACTAAAAAGGTTGCCGATAAACTGGAAGAAATATTTAACAGGGACAGGAAAGCGTTTGAAGAAAAATGGGAACATATCGGCCTGTTCGTGAAGTATGGTATGATGACCGACGATAAGTTCCTGGAAAGGGCCAATAAGTTCCATGTATTTGAAGATGTGGAAGATGGAAAATTTTATACGCTTGAAGAGTACAGGACCGCAACAGAAGCCTTACAAAAGAACAAAGATGGAAAGCTGGTGATATTGTACACCACTAACCCGGTGCAGCAGGATGCATATATTCAGCAGGCCAAAGCCAAAGGATATAAGGTTGTAAAAATGGAAACCCTGGTAGACGCTGCATTCATAAGCCAGGTAGAGAACAAATGGGAGAATGTGCATTTTACCCGTGTGGATGCAGATATTGCCGATAATCTTATTGATAAACAGGAAGCCGGGGAAACCGTACTCAGCAAGGAAGACGCCGATGCATTAAAAGATCTGTTTAACGTTCAAAGGCCCGAGATCAATATGTCTGTTGAAGTGAAAGGGCTGAATGCTGATGCTCCGCCGGTAGTTGCCACGCGCCCCGAGTTTATGCGGCGCATGAAAGATATGGCCGCCGCAGGCGGGCCCATGGCCGGTTTTTATACCAATATGCCGGATGAGGTAACGCTTACTGTTAACGGCAATCACCCCGTTTTTCAAACTGTATTACAGGAAAACGATAAAGCTAAAAAAGAAAAGGTTGTGCACAACCTGGCCGACCTGGCCTTATTATCGCAGGGTTTGCTGAAAGGGAACAATCTTACAGATTTTATTAACCGAAGTGTGGAACTGATGAGCGGAACGCAGAAAGGTAAGATCATTCTGGAGAGCTGATAATTAATCAATAAAAGCAAATGCCCGGGTTATTGTTCCGGACATTTGCTTTTATGCTTTTTTGTTGAAAACGCTATGCTGTACTTTCTTTTTTCAGTATCACACCATCCAGCCACTTCAGCTTTCTTTTACGGTATACAGGCTCATATTCAAATTCGAAAAATGTTTCTATATACCTCGGGCTCACGTATAAAAAATAAATCGTGCGGGGGTATTGCTCTATTGAAACATTTACTTTTTCGAGGAACCCTGATATGGTGTCATCGCTAAAGGGATTGAACATAAAGAAAACAGATTCGTTGGGCTGTATATCATATTCCAGTACATTCTTACATAAAACTTTGTATTCCATTAGAGGAAACTGAGAACTGATCTTTTGCATATGCTGTTCTGCAATGCTGCACACTTCCTGTGCAAAGTCTACGCCTTTAATTGATGTAAATCCATAATGAGCCGCCACCACCATCGCCCTTCCTTTTCCACAGCCAAGGTCGGTAAAAGAGTTGTCGGCACAAATTTCACGCAACCGCTTCAGCAAAGCTTCCAGTATATAAAAATTTACCGCCTCGTATCTTGATGAATGCCGGATATCTCCGCCGGTAATGGTAAGCTGTGATAATTCAATGGGTTTGGAAGTATCAATCCCGAATCTTTTTTCTCCTCTTATTTCATGCATCAAAATAAAACCGGCAAGAACCGGGTTCCAGTTGAGGGCAAAATACCCGTATAATTTTATATAATTAAGCCATTTTTTCAATTGCTGCTCAGTCTGAGATCAATCACTTTTAATTGCAGGCTCTTTTCGCCGTTCCATTCATTTTCGTCAATAGTAAAAACAATATCAACAGGCTTTTGGGATTGGAGTATGCCGAAATGCTGTACCATATTAAATCCAATGCCGTTCATTACTGTATTGTTCTGCTTTATTGAAAATTTAATATGTTGTTCCTTCACAATTCTGGAATAGCCGGTGTCTGTAATTTTCCTGCATACAAAAACGGGTCGCAGGTTTTCGGGTCCGAAAGGCTCCATCTGGCAGATGATCTTATACAAAACCGGTTTAATATCGGCAAGTTCAATTTCCGCATCAATAAAAAGAACGGGGATGCGTTGGGCAGGTTTGATCTGAGCTTTAACTACTTCTTCAAATTTGTTGCTGAAAGCCTCTACATGTTCGGGACGCATCGTCATGCCGGCCGCTGCAAAATGCCCGCCATATCCCAGTAAGTGCTGCCGGCAGGCATGAACGGCCTCGTATAAATTAAAACCGGGCACACTCCGGGCGCTGCCGGCCACTATTTCGCCACTTTGTGTTAGCACTACAGTAGGCCGGTAGTATTTTTCTATAAGCCTGGAAGCTACAATACCCACCACTCCTTTATGCCAGTGCGGCTGGTAAACCACCGTTGTTTGCCGCTGTACCAGTGTTTCATCGCTTTCAATAATACTTAAGGCCTGCTCTGTGATGCTGCTGTCGGCTTCTTTTCTTTCATCATTGTCGGAATGAAGCATGCCGGCATATACAATGGCTTTTGCGTAATCTTCTTCAATGAACAACTGAACGGCTTTACGTGCATCATCCATGCGCCCGGCAGCATTTATACGCGGGGCTATAACAAAAACAAGGTTGGTAATATGGATCGTTGATTTTTGAAGTCCGCTTAATTCAATAAGCGCCTTTATGCCGGGTGAGGGGTTTTCGTTTACCTGCTTTACGCCATAATAGGCAAGTATCCTGTTTTCCCCCGTCATGGGTACAATGTCGGCTGCAATGGCGGTTGCCACCAGGTCGAGATAATTAAAGCATTCGTTTTCGTTGAGCCCCAGATGCCGGCTTAGCGCGCAAATGAGCTTAAACCCTACCCCGCACCCGCATAATTCTTTGTACGGATAGGGGCAATCTTTTTGTTTGGGATTTAATATGGCAGCAGCAGGCGGAAGTTCCTCGTCGGGCAAATGATGATCGCAAATAATAAAATCAACGCCCACCAACCCGGCATACCGCACAAGTTCTACCGATTTAATACCGCAATCCAGGGCTATGATAAGGGTAATATTATTCTCAAGAGCGTAGTCAATACCTTCCCTGGAAACGCCATAGCCTTCACGATAACGATGGGGAATGTAAAATTCCACATTTTCGGAGATGTAGATTTTTTGCAGAAAACGGAACATGCATGATACCGCCGTGGTGCCGTCTACGTCGTAATCACCAAATACGAGGATTTTTTCTTTTTTTTCAAAAGCGGTAACGATTCTCCCTACTGCCTTGTTCATATCTTTCATCAGCATAGGATTATGCAGGTCTGACAGTTGGGGGCGGAAATAATCTTTAGCCTGATCGTAGGTCTCAATTCCTCTTTGTATTAGTATTTTACACAGCGCCGGATGTATGGTAAGCGCATTGAATAGATGCTTCACTTTATTTTCGGGAGCCTCAAGTATATGCCATCGTTTTTCCATTGGTGTTTATTTGGCTAACTAATGCTTTCTGTCGGTTGTGTAATTTACCATTTCTTCCAATGCATCGCGCATTTCTGAGGGAGGAAATTCATGCAGCACCAGAAGTGCCTTTTCCCTGTATTCCAGCATCTTTTGCTCCCCGTATTCAATTCCTCCGGTTTGTTTTACGTTTTCTATCACATAATTCACTTTCTCTTTCCTGCGGTTCTGGTTCTTTATTATATATATGAGCTCTCTTCGTTTTGAAGGGGTGGCATGGTTTAGCGTATATATTAAAGGAAGCGTAATTTTTTTTTCTTTAATATCGTTGCCGGTTGGTTTGCCGATGCTATCGGTTCCGTAATCAAAGAGATCATCTTTTATCTGGAAAGCCATACCTGTATATTCTCCGAATTGCCTCAGTTTTTCCGTGATGTCTTCATCCCGGGATCCCGACCAGCCCCCTGCTGCACATGCCGAGGCCAGCAAAGAAGCTGTTTTGGTTTTGATAATTTCAAAATAAATATCCTCATTCAGGTTCAGTCCCCGTGCTTTTTCGATTTGTAAAAGTTCTCCTTCGCTCATCTGACGTACTGCATCGGAAAGAATATGCAGTATGCGATAATCCTGTCCGTTCAGGGATAAAAGCAACCCCTTGCTGAGCAAATAATCGCCCACGAGAACAGAAACCTTGGTTTTCCATAAAGCATATGTAGAAAAAAATCCCCTTCTTTCATACGATTCATCCACCACATCATCATGTACGAGAGTAGCAGTATGTAACAATTCCACCAGGGAAGCTGCACGGTAAGTTGAATCGTTGATGCCGCCGGCAAGTTTGGCCGAAAGTAAAACAAACATAGGCCTGAGTTGCTTCCCCTTCCGCTTTACAATGTACTGCATGATCCTATCGAGCAAAGGAACATTGCTTTTTACTGAAGCCTTGAATTTTGATTCAAAAACCGCCAGTTCATCCGATATAATTCGCTTTGCTGTATTCATCTTATAAAAAAAGGCATAAATGTTGCAACCAATACGTTCAGTCTGCTGTCTGACGTAAAACACTGCAAGTTAACTGTGTAATTTATTATTTTTAAAAAATTTGGTATTTGACACTCAATCAATACTTTTGCATATAACCTTTTGTAAGATCACCGTATTCACTCACTAATATTTTAGACATTATGGCAACCAAAAGGATTTTCTTACTACTGGGGGTTTTTACTTTGCTGACGACATACCTGTTTGCCCAGGAAACCACCGGTAGTTATGACTGGAGAGATTCTTCTTTAATTCCTTCAAAAAGACTGGGCCAGCATAACGAGTTTTTGAATAACCAGTATAATTTTCCTGCAAAGCCAAGAAGCCAGTGGGAACTGGGGTTAAAAATAGGAACGTTTAATATATTGGGAGATGTGGCATCGCAGTTTCCTACACCGGGATTTGGCGTACATGTAAGAAAGGCGCTGGGTTACCTGTTTTCTGTGCGGGCTGAATACGTATATGGTATGGCAAGAGGCGTGAACTGGAAGGAAAGAACGAGTGGATTTGCCAACCATTGGCGCGACGCAGGCTACGGTGCCGGACAAACCGTTTTTGATAACTATAAGGCAAATGTTCAGGATCTGTCATTGCAGGGTGTGTTTACTTTCAACAATATCCGTTTTCATAAAGGTAAAACAGGATTTGTAGTGTATGCACTCGCAGGCTTGGGTGCCACCGTATATGAAACAAAAACCAATGTTACACCGGGTACTGGTGTGTACAATTTCAGTACGATAGGAGTGAGCAATGTTTATAAAGACAGGAGGCAAACCATTAAGGATGTTAAAAATCTGCTTGATGCCGGAAGCTACAATACACTTGCTGAAAATGAAGGCAATGCAAGAGCAAAGCTTTTTGGTAAAACACTTCGTTTTTCCAGAACAGTAGGCGCAGGAGTTGCCATAAAATTAAGCGACAGGTTAAATCTGGCCATCGAAGACAGGTTAACTTTCACGGGAGATGATCTGCTGGATGGCGTTCGCTGGCAAAATACCAGTACTCCGGGAAATCCTGTTGCAGGCAGGGTACTTACCCCAAGCAATGATGTATATAATTATGCCAGCTTGGGACTAAACATCAATATCGGTTCAAAGGCTGTTCAGCCGCTGTGGTGGCTCAACCCATTGGACTATGCCTACAGCGAGCTCAATTCTCCCAGGCATATGAAAATACCCAAGCCGGTATTGGATGATGCTGATGGTGATGGCGTTGCCGATCAGTTTGATATGGAGCCCAATACCCCTGCCGGAGCCTCGGTTGATACACACGGTGTGAGCAGGGATACAGACGGCGACGGTGTGCCTGACTATAAAGACAAGGAATTGATAACACCAACAGTTTGTCAGCCGGTTGATGCCGATGGTGTAGGCAAATGCCCCTGCCCCGATGAGTCATGCTTCGAGGGATATGTTGCTAAAAGGGGAGGCAGTGACTGCGGAATAGGCGATTTACCGAGCATTTCCTTTAATGCCAAAGCATTTAAAATTTCACAGGATGCTGAAGCCGTGCTGGCTAATGTAGCAGACAGGCTTCGTCAAAACCCCAATTGCAGGGTGGTGGTAACAAGCTATACCTGTGAGCCTTCCAAGTCTTCACAACAATTGAGCTGGGACAGGGTAAATGTAGTCATTAACTATCTGGTAGAAAAACAGGGTATCAGCTCCGACCGGCTAATATTTAAATATGGTGAAATCGGCGGAGACTGCAATACCGTAGATCTTAGGGCAGCCGACATAAGCGATGAAGGTCCAAATACAGTTCCTGCACCACATCCTAACCTGAGAAGAAGAGGGTAATAATTTGATTATCAATAAATAATGATGATATCTCAAAGCTGGCTCAGCAAACAAACTGCAGCCAGCTTTTTTTTATCAATACCTTAACGTGTTGCTAAATATCAGAAGTTTACATTTATTCACCCAGATTGTATTATAAAACAATTATTTTTGCCCGCCTTTTATGAGAGTAGTTAAATATCTTTTTTTGCTGGTTGGCGCAGTTTGTATTTTTTCGTCCTGCTCGAAATTTTCTAAAGTAATGAAAAGCAAGGATTATGAGTATAAGCTCAGAATGGCGGATCAATACTTTGTGAAGAAGAAATATCGCTTTGCCCAGCAGTTATACGAAGACCTGTTCCCTGTGTTCAAGGGCTCTAACAAATTTGAAGATATTCATTATAAATTTGCCTATTGTGCCTATTATCTGAAAGATTATATCAGTGCCGAAAACCTTTTTAAAAGCTTTCTTGAATATTTTCCCAATAGTGCCAAAGCGGAAGAAGTAGACTTTATGCACGGCTTTTGTTATTTTAAGCAGTCGCCAAGGCCTGAATTGGATCAAACCAATACCATAAAAGCTATGGGACAAATGCAGACTTTTATCAATACGCATCCGGGATCTGAGCGCAATAAAGAAGCCCAGGAGATCATAGCACAATGTTATAGCAAATTGATAACCAAGGATTATAACAGCGCTGAGTTGTATTATAACCTGGGGCAGTACAAGGCGGCAGCTATTTCCTTCTCAACACTGCTGAACAGCTACCCGGATGCACCCAATGCAGATGAATTTAAGCTTTGGGTAGTAAAGTCGTATTATAAATATGCCTCTATGAGCATACCGGATAAGCAAAATGAGCGTTATGGACAGGCAATAGAAGAGGCCCAGGATTTCCAGGACAGGTTTCCCGAAAGTAAACTGTTGAAAGAAGCGGAACGTTACTTAACTTTGTCGCAAAACAATTTAAAAACCATTTCTCAATGAGCAGATTAAGAAAACAATGGGGGGCAAATACTACTGCCAATGTAGTAGAAACCAGGAATGTGATTGATATTAAGAGTAAGACGGGGAATTTATACGAATCTATTGCTATTATTGGCAAAAGAGCCAACCAGATCAATATAGCACTTAAAGAGGAGCTTCATAATAAGCTAGAAGAGTTTGCCAGTCATACAGATAGTCTGGAAGAAATTCACGAAAATAAAGAGCAGATAGAGATATCCAAGGCTTATGAAAGGATGCCTAACCCTGCACTACTCGCAACACAGGAGTTTTTTGATGATAAAATTTATTATCGTAAAAGCGATAACGACCTGTTCAGTTAAAGTTTTTACAGGCTGTACTTTTAAACTCTTTTGCGGCAATTAATACCTGCCGCTTTTGTATTTTTAGGGCACACTTGATGCAGCACCTTATTACAAGAAATATAAAATGCTAAAGGGAAAAAAAATTGTATTGGGTATTACGGGCAGTATTGCTGCTTATAAAGCCGTGTTGCTGGTAAGAAGCCTTATAAAAGAAGGCGCCGAAGTAAAAGTAGTAATGACACCGGCTGCAAAAGATTTTATATCACCCATTACCTTGTCAACGCTTTCAAAAAATCCTGTACTGATTGATATCTTTAAGGAAGACACCTGGGCCAATCATGTAATGCTGGGCCGCTGGGCCGATATGATGCTGGTAGCCCCTCTAAGCTGCAATACCCTCGCTAAAATGGCTGCAGGGATTTGTGACAACTTATTGTTGTCTGTTTATCTTTCGGCAACCTGCCCGGTAATGCTTGCGCCTGCCATGGATGAAGACATGTGGAAGCACCCTGCTACCGGGCGTAATCTCCAAACCCTCGCATCTTATGGCAACAGTATTGTTCCGGTATCCAATGGTGAACTGGCAAGTGGCTTATTTGGCGAAGGACGGATGGCTGAGCCTGAAACAATAATAGAATACCTGCTTCAGCATTTCAAAGATGCCGCAAGGCTGAATGGGAAAAAGGTACTGGTTACAGCCGGGCCAACCTACGAACATATTGACCCGGTTCGTTTTATCGGCAATCATTCCAGCGGAAAAATGGGGGTGGCCATTGCCAGGGAATTTTTAAACAGCGGGGCAGAGGTCACCCTGGTATTGGGCCCGGCGCCGGGAGCATTATATTTGGACGGGTTAAATGTAGTGCGGGTGCAAACCGCCGGTGAAATGCATGATGCCTGTCACCGGGTTTTGGGAGAAACAGACATTGCCGTAATGGCAGCTGCGGTGGCCGATTACTCGCCCGTTGCTATAGCCACCGAAAAGATAAAGAAAAAAGAAGAAAGCTGGTCTGTAGTACTGAAAAAAACACCCGATATTTTAAAAAGCCTTGGACAAAAGAAAAGAGATGACCAGGTATTGGCCGGCTTTGCGCTCGAAACCCATAACGAACGTGAAAATGCATTGACCAAATTACAGCAAAAGAATGCCGACATTATTGTACTTAACTCATTGCGTGATGAGGGTGCGGGTTTTGGAAAGGATACGAACAAGGTAACTGTTTTTGACAGAAAGGGCGGGGAGAAGACCTTTGACCTGAAACCCAAAACCGCTGTGGCTAAAGATATCGTTGATTATATAATTGAATACATTCATGCATAAAGTTTCAGTTTTATTGGTTGGGTTGCTGTTCTGCTGCTGCGTTTCAGCACAGGAGTTGAATGCTAAAGTGTCTGTAATGGCCGGACAGATTAAAAGCTCGGTTGATAAAAAAGCATTTCAAACTTTGCAAACGGCATTAACCAGTTTTCTTAATAACAGAAAATGGACAAATGATACGTATCAGCAGCAGGAAAAAATCGTTTGTAATTTTCTTTTAAATCTCACACAGGATATTGAGCCTAATGTATACAGGGCCGTTTTAACGATACAAGCAGGCCGCCCGGTATATAACAGTGGTTATGTTTCGCCCCTTATCAACTTCCAGGACAATGATGTAACCTTTAAGTACATTGAATTTCAGCAGGTAGAATTCAATGAGAGCAATATAATGGGCACAGACCCCGCAGCCTCTAATCTTACCGCCATATTTGCGTATTATGTTTACATGATACTTGGGCTTGATTACGATTCTTTTTCGCCCAGAGGTGGCGATCCGTATTTTAAAAGAGCTCAGAATATAGTGACCAACGCCCCCGATGGCCGTAATATTACCGGCTGGAAAGCCTTCGACGGGCAGCGCAACAGGTATTGGCTGGCTGAAAATTTCAACAACAGCAAATATTCATTGCTGCATGATGCATATTATGCCTATTACCGGTTGGGTATGGATAAAATGTATGAAAATGAAAATGAAGCGCGGCAGCAGATCCTTAACAGCCTCAATCATTTAAATACGCTCAGTACAGATAACCGCAATCTTATGGCGCTTCAGTTTTTCTTCCTGGGAAGAAGTGAAGAATTGTCGAAGCTGTTTAAAAAATCACCGCCACAGGAAAGAGTCAGGGCTTCGGAGCTGTTGCAAAGACTGGATATTTCTAATGCAGACCGGTATAAACAGGAATTAAAATGAGGATGGGTTTATATATTGTGCTGGCAGTTCTTTTATTAACAGGCTGTTCACGGAACAAAGTTCCGGATGATGTTATACAGCCGCATGAAATGGGGAATATCCTTTTTGAAATAACAATGGCCGAAGAGTTTGTGAATGCTTATGTAGCAAAGGATTCTTCCAAAAGCAGGGAAGCTGAGATCCAGAAAGAATACCAGAAGATTTTTTTATTGCATGAAATAACAGAAGCGCAATTTAAAGAGAGCTATGATTTTTACAGGTCTCATACCGGTATTTTTAAAACAATGATGGATTCCTTAAATGCCAGGGCCCAGCGAAAAAGAAATGAGCTGTATCATATGCCAAATTGATGCGCCATGTGGGTTGTTGTAACATACTGAGGGTTCAAATCAATATTCAGCAGGTTACTATACAAAAGACTAAAGAAAATTTTTACCAATGTTTACAAGCAAGGATGATCTTAAGCTGGGTTATGGTGTTGACATGGAAATAGGGAAGTTTTTGATTGACCGAAAAGTACCTGCCAATAATTTGTACTGGAAGAACCGGCTGTTGTATATTATACCGATGCCCGGTTATTTGTTTATACCCCTGTATATGGATCTGCAATTGCGGTTAGGGCTTCAAAAATCCGAATTGCTGTCGGAACCGCATCTGCAGTTGATGGAAAGCATATTGCACAGCGCGGCAAAGCTTGAGCATAAAGAAATTAATTTTGAAGAACATATTGCAGAGTGCATTGCCTTAACAAAGCCGCACTGTAAAAATCCATCCTTTCTGCAGGATCTTATTTATTATTTTTCGGGAGAAAAGGAAAAAGCCGGTGTAACACTGGGCACGCCGTTCAAATCCCTCACCCGCGCCGATGCTTACCTGTTCAGCCTGTGCTATTTTGAGTTTAATGATGCATTAAAAAAGAAGCTGGTGGATGCATGGTATGCTTTGATCACATATTATCTTATTGTTGATGACCTTGAAGATATTGAGGCCGATTTTGAACAACAGGAAGAAAATGCGGTGCTGGAAGCCGGCTTATCGGGGGAAGGGGCAAAAGCGATAGAGACCCTTATTCACCAAAGCTATCACGTAATGAACGCGGTAAACCCTGTAATAGCCAACCGTATTGATCACAAAAGACAGGTGATGAATGTAAAAGCAATTATCGATGCTTTTTTGCAAAAAAGGCAACAGGGTTAAAACCTGCTGGAACTTTAGGGATATATAAAAATGCGGCTGACTGAAAAGGAATATTTTGCCAAAAATTGCTCAAACAAAGTGACATCTTCTGCATCTTTGTGTTCATATGTTTATCAATTGCACGGAAAAGGAAAGATTTATTTTTAAGAAGATAGCCCATGCCGCAGAAGCGTTGAACATGGATTGCTATATCGTTGGTGGATTTGTGCGCGACAGGCTTATTGGGCGCCAAACAAGTGACGCCGACATTGTTTGCGTGGGCGATGGCATCGCCCTCGCACATAAAACCGCAGCACAGTTTTCTCCGCCGCCTAAAGTTTCTTTTTTTAAAAACTACGGAACAGCGCATATCCGGATAGACGGATTTGACATAGAGTTTGTGGGTGCCAGGCGCGAAAGCTATCGCTACCATTCCCGCAATCCCGAAGTAGTGCCCGGCACATTGCATGATGATCAGAACAGGAGAGACTTTACGATCAATGCGATGGCTGTAAACTTAAGTAAAGAGCATTACGGCGATCTTGTTGATCCTTTTGGGGGAATAGCCGATATAAAAAATAAGATCATCAGAACACCGCTTGATCCTGCTCAAACCTTTAGTGATGATCCTTTGCGTATGATGCGGGCCATTCGCTTTGCTTCACAGTTGCAATTTACCATTGATAATGATACGTGGCAGGGGATAAAAGATAATGTGGAACGGATACACATTATATCGCAGGAACGCATAACCGATGAATTGAATAAAATTTTACTCAGTGAAAAACCTTCTGTTGGCCTGGATTTGATGTACAGGTCAGGCTTAATGCACCTGGTTTTTCCGCAAATGGTTGATCTTGCCGGCGCTGAATATATAGATGGGTTGGGTCATAAAGATAATTTTTATCACACCCTCCAGGTGGTGGATAATATTTCGGCACATACAGATGACCTGTGGCTGAGATGGGCAGCAGTATTGCATGATATTGGCAAGCCGGCCACAAAAAAATTTGAAGAAGGACACGGATGGACATTTCACGGGCATGAAGTGGTAGGGGGGAGGATGGTCCCCAAAATATTTACCAGGCTGCGTCTTCCGCAGGACAATAAAATGCGCTTCGTAAAGAAAATGGTAGAGCTGCATTTGCGTCCCATCAGCCTTACAAAAGAAAATATCACCGATTCTGCCATACGCAGGCTTTTGTTTGACGCGGGCGATGATATAGAAGCATTGATGACTTTGTGCAAAGCAGATATCACTTCAAAGAATAAACAAAAAGTGAAACGATTTCTCGATAATTTTGAAATGGTGCGGCAGCGTTTGTATGAAGTGGAGGAAAAAGACCGGATACGCAACTGGCAGCCACCCATCACCGGTGAAATGATCATGGATATTTTTGGTATTGGGCCCTGCAAGAAAGTGGGCGATATCAAAAGTGCAATAAAAGATGCCATACTGGATGGAGAAATAGAAAACAATTATGACGCTGCATATGATTATATGCTAAAAAAAGCTATGGAGTTAAACCTCACACCTGTAAAGTAATGCAGTGCGAAAGGGGTATACATTATACTCGGGGATTTATATTATTTTTGACAAATCTTGTACGATATTCAACACCTAAAAAATACACATGGCTATTTTAAAGTTCAGGGCATATTTTGAAGAAGATGACAGTATTTACCGGGATATTGCCGTTAAGCACACCCAGTCTTTTTTAGATTTGCACTTTATAATTTTAAAAAGTTTTGAATTCGACAATAAACATCAGGCTACGTTTTACAGAAGTAACGACAAATGGCAGCGCGGACGTGAAATAAGCATCGAAAAATACGATAAGCCATACCAGGCCGAACCGCTTATTATGTCGGCTACTACCGTTGGCTCCGAAATACGCAATCCCAATGAAAAGTTCATTTATGTATATGACTTTTCCCGGAACTGGACTTTTTTGGTAGAGCTGATCAATGTATCGAAGGATGAAAATCCTAAATTAACCTATCCTGCCATTATCCGCAGTGAAGGAATAGCCCCCAGCCAGTATGGAACAAAAAGCATACTTGGCGACCGTTTCGTAGATGTGGAAGAAAAATACGATCTTACCAAAGGGGTAGAGGGCTTTGGCGAAGAAGGCGATAGTACTGATGATGATACTACGACAGAGGGTGAAAGCGGGGCAGACGATAAGGAAGAAGTATGATTGTGTATAGCGTTCTTATCACTTACCACGTCCGAACGCCCGCCTGACCAGATTCGGGCAGGCGGGCGGCACTTACCCCTTCTTTTAATGCCCGATAAAACCTGTATAATAATCGTTGGCCCTACAGCAGCAGGTAAAACAGCACTGTCCCTGCAATTGGCGGAATATTTTGATACGGCGGTCATTTCTGCAGACTCACGGCAATGCTACCGGGAACTGAATATCGGCGTTGCCAAACCGGATGCTGCCGACTTACAAAAAATCAAACATTATTTTATCAATTCCCATAGCATACACGAAGTGGTAAATGCAGGTGTGTTCGAAACCTATGCTTTGCAGGCTGTAGATGAAATTTTCGGCAGCCGCAATATCGCTGTTATGGCGGGTGGCACCGGGCTGTATATAAAAGCGTTTTGTTGCGGAATGGACGACATCCCGGAAGTTAAAGAAGAGGTGAGGCAAGGGGTGAGACAGCAGTACCATGTGCTCGGCATAAGCTGGTTGCGGGAAATGCTGCAGCAGCACGACCCGTTATTTTATACAAAAGGAGAAATGCAGAATCCTCAAAGGATGATGCGGGCGCTGGAAATAAAGTTGTCATCAGGTACTTCTATTTTAAAATGGCATTCCCTGCCGCAAAAGCAAAGAGATTTTTCCGTTATAAAAATAGGCGTTGAGCTTCCGCGCAAAGAAATATACCATAACATAAATAAAAGGGTAGACGCAATGATGGAGCAGGGGCTGCTGGAAGAAGTAAAAAGCCTTTACCCCTACCGAAACATCAATGCTTTGCAAACCGTAGGATACAGTGAGCTTTTTGACTATATAGATGGTAAGCTTACATTGCAGCAAGCGGTTGATGCCATTAAGAAAAATACCCGGCATTATGCAAAAAGACAGATCACATGGTTTAAAAGAGACCATACCATTAACTGGTTCGCTCCGGATAATAAAGTTGACATTATAGAGTTTATTGAGAAACAGGTACATTAGCTTACAGGCATTGGTCGTAGCGCTGATGTATTATCTTTGGCCGCTAAAATGCTTTCATGGCAGATACAGTAAACGAAGTAAAAGATTTTTTTGAGCAGTGGGCAAAGCAACCGGCGCGTGAATTGTTTACGCTCAGGCAGGCAGGCAGCAACCGCCAGTACTTCCGTGCTGCAGCAGCTTCCGGGTCTTTTATTATTACCAGCAATCCCAATAATATTCCCGAGAACAATGCTTTTATAGCGTTTGCCAGGCATTTTTACAGCAAGCAGCTTGCCGTGCCCGAAATACTTTTTGCCGACGATGAAAAAACCATGTATATCCAAACGGATTTTGGCGACATTTCCCTGTTTGACGTAATTAAGCAGGAAGGCTATAGTACAAGGGTGAAAGAACTATACCGTAAAGCCTTTGCGCAACTGGCCCGGCTGCAGGTGCAGGGCGGGGAAGGGCTCGACTATAACAATTGCATCGCTACCAGGTCTTTTGATAAGCAGGCCATTTATTCCGATCTTCTATATTTCCTCTATTATTTTGTACGGGCGCTCGATCTGCCCTACGATAAAAATTTATTGCTGAATGATTTCGAACTGCTGAGCAGCTATCTCATGCAGGAAGAGGCTAAATATTTCATGCACCGCGACTGCCAGAGCCGCAATGTGATGATCAAAGATGAACGGGTGTATTTTATAGACTTCCAGGGCGGCATGCAGGGAGCGTTGCAATACGACGCTGCTTCCATGTTATGGCAGGCAAGGGCTGCACTGCCCCACGAGTGGAAAGAGGAACTGGTGAGTTACTATTTTGAAAAAGTAAATGAGCTATTGAATAACAGGCTGAATAAAAAAGATTTTTTAGACAGCTATGACGGTTTTGTACTGATAAGGATGCTGCAAACACTGGGCGCCTATGGTTTCCGGGGGCTTTTTGAAAGAAAGCAGCATTTTATTACCAGTATCCCTTTTGCATTGAAGCAATTGCGCTGGTTTTTGGAGAACAAAAAAATACCCATCCGTTTGCCCGAATTGCAAAAAGTATTGTGGCATATTGTGGATGATTCGGTCATTGAGCGCTATGAAACGGTAAAAGCAACTCCCGACAGTTCACTGGTGGTATATATCAACAGCTTTTCCTACCGCAATGGGATACCCGAAGCAAATGCTGAAAACGGGGGTGGATTTGTTTTTGATTGCCGCGGTATTTTTAATCCCGGCCGGTTCGAAGAATATAAAAAGCTTACGGGCCGCGATAAGGAAGTACAGGAATTTTTGCTGCACAAAAGCGAAATGCCTTCATTTTTGCAATACGTGTATGGCATAGTGGATATTTCCGTAAATGATTATATCCGGCGCAACTTTAAGAGCCTGGTGGTGCATTTCGGCTGCACCGGGGGGCAGCACCGCAGCGTATTTGCGGCCGACAGTCTGGCCAAACACCTGCAGGAGAAATTTGGCGTAAAAATAACCGTGCATCATTTGGTGCAGGAAGCAAAGAATTGGGTGAATGGATGATGCAAGGAAGTAAGTAGTACGACTACTCACTACTCACAACTCACTACTCACAACTCACTATTCACAACTCACAATATGATGAGCAATACCCGTGAAGATTTTATACAAACCGAAAATGGCTTAACCGCTGCTATGATCTTTGCCGCGGGGTTGGGTACAAGGTTGAAGCCATGGACAGATCATCGTCCCAAGGCATTGGCCTTAGTGAACGGCAAGCCTTTGCTGCAGCGCAATATTGAATACCTGCAGCGATTTGGCATTGTAAACCTTGTTATTAACGTACATCATTTTGCCGGGCAGGTCATTGATTTTCTAAAAAGGCATCATTATTTCAACTGTAACATCACCGTTTCGCATGAAAAAGAGGAGCCATTAGAGACGGGTGGCGGATTAAAAAAGGCCGCATGGTTTTTACGGCAGCATAATCCTTTTTTTGTGATCAATGCCGATATTTTAACCAACCTTGATATCAATACCATGCTGCAATTCCACCGCCGGCATAAACCATTGGTTACGCTGGCTGTAACCAACAGGAAAGCTTCCCGTTCTTTTTTGTTCAATAACCACGATCAGTTGTGCGGGTGGCGGAACAATGTTTCGGGACAGGAAAGGATCTCGATCCCGGCAGCAGGTAACATATCCAAAGCATTCAGCGGTATCCATATCATTGATCCGGCCATTTTTGAATTGATCACAGAAGAAGGAAAATTTTCTTTGGTGGATCTGTATCTCCGTTTATCCCAACACCATTCCATCATGGGCTATGATCACTCCGGCGATGTATTGATTGATGTGGGTAAGCCTGAAGCCATTGAACAGGCTGAAAGATATTTTCATTGATTGCAGGTACCGGCTGCCGGCAATTGGCCATCAGCTTTCAGCTACGAGGATACAAACACTCCATCCTGTTAGGATAGCCGTTTACTGGTAATAAATTATTTCATTCCGGCTAAAATGAAAATTCAGTGCTGGTATCCGGGTACGAGAGCCTTGCGCTTTTCCGGTTGCCGTTCACCCTGGTGTGCATCATGTTTACCTGTTCCTTTTTGTATTCGTATAAAATGTCGTTGAAAACCCCGATGTTTTTTACCGCCGGGATATTGCCTGCCGAAAAAAAACACCATGCCGCTTCTCCTTCAATTTCATAGCCCACATAATTCAGTTTCACCGTTTTATTGTCTGCCTTTAAATAAAGGTGTTTTTGAATATACCCCGCGATTTGCTTGTCCAGCAAGGCTTTGTCCTGAGGGTGGTACAGGTCAGTTTTTGTATGATACATGGCTTTTAAGGCCTGTTCAAAATTATCTGTAAATATTTTACAGGCTACCTGTATCTCCTGGTCAGGATGGCTGTACTCAATTTCCGTTACACTCACATAATAAGGATGATATTCATGGCTTGGAGTGCCGGAAAATAAATTTCCTGTTGTAAAAAAAGGAAGGAGCAATAACCACTTGTATAAAGATATAGCCATCAGGCATCGCATTTTTTGTAGATACAAAAGTCTGATTTATTTTACTATTTCTGTGTTATCGCAGAGATTTGCCGGTATGAATGACTTTTTATTTTATTTCAGGGAAGGCATTTACCATATCACGGATATCAGGGGCTATGATCATATTTTATTTGTTGCGGCACTCTGTTTGCCCTACCTCATAAAAGACTGGCGTAAGGTACTGGTGCTGGTCACTGCGTTTACCATCGGGCACTCTGCTACACTGGCATTGAGCATATACAACAAAATACTGGTATCCAGTTCGTGGATAGAGTTTTTAATTCCGGTTACCATTGTAATTACCGCTGTGGAAAATATAACGGTAAAGCGGTTCGATTTCAAAAAGATCAATATACGTTATGCTTCTGCGCTGGTCTTTGGATTGATACATGGTATGGGCTTTTCTAATTACCTGCGCAGCATGATGGGAAAAGATGAAAGCATTTTTGCACAATTGCTGGCTTTTAATATAGGACTTGAGATCGGCCAGTTGCTCATTGTGCTGGTTGTTATGCTTGTAGCATTTATATTTGTGAATATTTTAAAAGCGCCGCGAAGGGAATGGCTGCTGTTTATTTCAGGCGGTATTTTCGCTATTGCTGTATTGATGGCTGTTGAAAGAGCGCTTGTATTGTAACCACGGTCTTATTTCTAATCAGGAAAACAACATAGTGATGAATAAAATCTTGTTTGGTTCCGTGCTGCTGGTAATATGCTGTACTGCCCGGGCGCAACATCTCAATAATCCCGGTTCCGATCATGGTAACCGCTTTGAACAATTGAGCTACTTACTGCCCACGCCCAATGAGTACCGAACAGCAAGTGGTGCCCCCGGCCCTGAATACTGGCAGCAACGCGCTGATTATGACATCAGTTGCGAACTGGATGAAAGCAATCTAAGCCTTAAGGGCACGGAAACCATAACCTATTACAATAATTCACCGGATCCTTTAAGCTATTTATGGTTGCAATTAGATGAAAACATCCACGATGCCAACAGTGATAATAATCGCAACAACCGTTCTGCCATGAAGTCGCAAATGAACGACAGGGAGTTAACAGACCTGGAGCCCTGGCGCAAAATGGATGGCTATGGAATAAAGATCACGCGTGTTGAGTCTTCTGGCAAAGCATTGCCTTATACTGTTAATCAAACCATGATGCGCATTGACCTGGCTGCTGCTTTACAGCCCGGGCAGAAATTTATTTTTAAGGTAGACTGGCATTATAAAATTCCCGACCGTACTTACCAGATGGGACGTGGAGGGTACGAGTTTTTCCCGGCCGATGGCAATTATGTATTTACCATGAGCCAGTGGTATCCGCGAATGGCCGTATATTCCGATTTCCAGGGATGGCAGAACCTGCAGTTTGCCGGTGGGGCCGAGTTTGCATTGACTTTTGGCAATTTTAAAGTGAAAATGACGGTACCTGCCGACCATATGGTGGCAGCCACCGGGCAATGCCGCAACTATAACCAGGTATTGACCGCTGCACAATTCAAAAAATGGCAGCAGGCTCAAAATGTTCATGATCCTTTGGAAATTGCTACCAGAGATGAAGCGGTAAATAACGAGAAAGATAAAAGCACAGAAAAGAAAACATGGATATACGAGGCAGAGAATGTGAGAGATTTTGCATGGACGGCATCACGTAAATTTATTTGGGATGCCATGCCGGTAAATGTTGATGGAAAAAGGGTAATGGCAATGAGCTATTATCCCAAGGAAGCGTACAATTTATATCGTAAATATTCTACGAAAGTAGTTGCACATACCCTTAAAACATATTCCAAGCATACCATACCTTATCCCTACCCGGTAGCCATTTCTGTAGAAGCTTCCAGCGGCATGGAATACCCGATGATCTGCTTTAACTACGGGCGCACCGAAGCCGATGGCACGTACAGTGAAGCCATTAAATACGGAATGATCAGTGTGATCATTCACGAAGTGGGACATAATTTCTTTCCCATGATCGTGAACAGCGATGAAAGGCAATGGTGGTGGATGGATGAAGGATTGAATACGTTTTGCCAGTTCCTTACCGAGCAGGAGTTTGATAACAATTATCCTTCACGCCGCGGTCCCGCTTATCTTATCACCGACTATATGAAGCAGCCTGAGAACAGTCTTGAACCCATTATGACCATGGGCGACAATGTGCTGAGCGTGGGATGGAATGCTTATGCCAAAGCGGCTACCGGCCTAAATATCCTGCGCGAAACCATCATGGGGAGGGAATTGTTTGATTATGCATTTAAGCAGTATGCCCGCCGCTGGGCGTTTAAGCACCCAACACCTGCCGATCTGTTCAGAACGATGGAGGATGCCAGCGGGGTGGATCTGGATTGGTTCTGGAGGGGATGGTGGTTTGGTACGGAGCCCGTGGATATTGCAGTTGACAGTGTAAAATGGTACAAATCGGATGATCCTCAGAATGCGCAGGCATTATCAAAAGAGTCTTTTACACATATCGGTCAGCAAAGAAATAAAGAAGATGAAAGCATCCGGTTTTATACCGATACCGACACCACGCTCCGCGATTTTTATTATTACAACCGCGGCGCCGATGAAAAAATGAAGCAGGATCAGCGGGACGCGTTGCTCGTTAAAGACGAAGCGAACAGTAAAAAATGGGCCGGTAAGCAGTTTTATGAGCTGAGCTTTTCCAATAAAGGAGGTATGGTGATGCCCGTTATCATTGAATGGACGTATAAAGACGGCACTAAGGAAATTGATCGTGTTCCGGTAACCGTATGGCGGTTGAATGAAGAAAAATTCACCAAGGTATTTATCAAAGACAAAGAAGTGGCTGCAATAAAAGTTGATCCCTACCGCGAAACCGCCGATATTGAGGAAGGCAATAACATGTGGCCGGTGAAAGAATTGCCCAGCAAATTTCAATTGTTTAAAGCCGCACAAGGTCCTGCAAGAGGCGCCAGCAGCGGCGGAAATGCCATGCAGAAGCAGTAACCTGTAAGGTCTTCCGGGCTGCAACGGAGCTGAGCAATACCTTGCAGGTTTCAGCTTCCCGGATAGCGGTCGGTACGCGACAAAGGAACGTCAGACCGCAGTGGAATGAGTCGAATTGACGGCTCTTGAGTTTATTCCTAATTTAGGACAATGAAAAGTAAAATCGAATACCAGGATGCTGCACTTGTAATTACATTGCCATGCACTGACCCTGCAGCTTTACATGCTCAATTGATGCAAAGTATCACTGCTGGTATTCATTATGCTTCGGCAGCGAAAGATAAAGCATCCAACTACCTGGACGAGATAGAGCCGATTATTACGCTGCTTAAATGTCTTCTGCCTGGCGAAAGAGAGCTTATGAAAGCTTACCAGTAAATCAAAAAGCTGAGAAGTAAATATTTCGGGCTCACTCAAAGTATAAAAAAAGCTCAAAATCTACTATAATTGAGCTCTATTCCGTATCTTTGTGAGCTCAATTTGTTGAAATGGACGATAAAGAACAGCGGGTAATTGATTTTATAAAAGAAAAGGGGGAATGTTCATCAAAAGAAGTTTTTGACGGGGCACACCTTCCTGTAAGCTATGCTACACTTAAAAGAATATTGGCAAAACTTATTGACCGGCATTTTCTTTCAGCAAAAGGAAAGGGAAAGGGCACAAAATATGTTGTTTCCCCTACTTATGAAATCATTCAGCCTATAAACATTGATAAATATTACGAAAAAGAAATTGATGACCGGAAAATTAAAGTAGGATTTAATTTTTCTGTTATAACTGACGTACTGGCATCATATAGTGTTTTTACCGAAATCGAATTACAGCAACTCGCACAACTTCAGCAACTTTTTGAAAAGAATATTTCTCTGCTTTCATCAAATGAATACAAAAAGGAACTGGAACGGTTATCAATAGACCTGAGTTGGAAATCTTCTCAGATTGAGGGAAATACCTATTCCCTGCTCGAAACAGAAAAGCTTTTGAAAGAAAAAGAAACTGCACCGGGAAAAACAAAAGAAGAGGCTATTATGTTGTTGAACCACAAGTATACCCTGGATTTTATTATTGATAATACAGACTACCTTTATCCCCTGACGGTTTCAAAAATTGAAGATATCCACAGTATGCTTGTAAAAGAGCTGGGCGTTGATCGAAACATTAGAAAAAGACGTGTAGGTATTTCAGGGACCAATTACCGTCCCCTGGAAAATGAATTTCAAATAGCGGAGGCATTGCAAAATGCCTGCAACGTGATCAATAATAAGAAAAGTGTATTTGAAAAAGCGTTGCTGGCACTGGTACTCATTTCATATATACAGCCGTTTATGGATGGAAACAAACGTACTGCAAGAATAGTGAGCAATGCTATATTGATGAATGCCGGATATTGTCCTTTATCTTTTCGCACTGTTGATTCTATTGACTACAAAAAGGCAATGCTGTTGTTCTATGAGCAAAATAACATTTCAAATTTCAAACGTATTTTCATTGAACAGTTCGACTTTGCCGTCAAAGCTTATTTTTAATCAGACCGTGTTATTGAAAATATATGGGTATGCGTATATGTAACCTTCATTATTGTTGGCGATACCCTGAACACATTATCTTTCTCATGAACACCGGCAACGGCAAAGAAACACATGAGGCATATGCTTTCGCTGAGATGGGAAGAACCTGAGGCCTGGGTTTATGCTTAGTGGGGCTGACTAAAAAGTAATATTTTGCCACATGAAAGCACGAAGAAAAAATAAATCTGGAGATCACGACTTTGTGTCTTAGAGCCTTAGTGGCACATCTTTAGTCTGAAACCTTGAATGAAGCTACTCCTCATAATACACCCGCTGTACCCTTTGAGAAATGCCGGTCATTATTTCATAAGGAATGGTTTGTGCCCATTGCGCTAACTGAGTAATAGAAAGTCCTTTCCCAAAAACAACAACATCATCCCCTTCACGTACGCCCGGTATATCTGTTATATCAATCATGGTCATGTCCATCGCAATATTGCCAACAACGGCAGCCGGTTTTCCGTTTACCAGCACCTTGCCGGCGCCATTGCTTAAATTGCGGCGGTAACCGTCGGCATATCCGATGCGTATGGTGGCAATAGTGCTGTCTCTTTGCAGTACGCCTTTCCGGGTATACCCGACCGTTTCGCCGGCTTTTATCTTTTTGATCTGGGCAATGGTTGTTTTTAATGTAACCGCTTCCTTAAGCTCAAGGATATGCATAGCCGTACTGTCGGCACCATACAGCCCGATGCCCAACCTCACCATATCAAGGTGCAGCTGCGGATGGCGGATAATGGCCGCCGAATTGGCGATATGGCGGATAAAGGAATAAGGCAATGCTTTTTGCAGTATGGAGCAGGCTTGCAGATATTGTTCGGCCTGCCACTCCGTAAAATCATCTAAAGCAGCGTCTTCGCTGCCCGCAAGGTGACTGAATACAGATTGAACGGTGAAAAGGTTATGACCGGCAAGTTCTTTGGCTAAAGTGGCTGTTTCGCCGGGTTCGAAACCGAGGCGGTGCATGCCGGTATCTACTTTTATATGTACGGGGTAGTTTTGCAAGCCCTGATCCTGCAAAAACTTCCGGAAAGATGCTAAAACAGGAAAAGAAAAAACTTCCGGCTCCAGGTTGTTTTCTGTAATAGCATGGTAGCTGCTTTCTTCCGGGTTCATTACCATAATGGGAAGACTTATACCTGATCTTCGCAGTTCCGCCCCTTCATCGGCATAAGCAACGGCCAGGTAATCTATTTTATGGAACTGCAGAATATTTGCTATTTCGTAGCTGCCGCTGCCATACGAAAAGGCTTTCACCATAGCCATCACTTTGGTAGAAGGTGGCAACAATTGCTGGTACTGTTTGAGGTTGTTCACAATAGCAGTAAGGTTCACCTCGAGAACGGTTTGATGCGCTTTTTGTTCCAATAGTGTGCTGATCTGTTCCAGTGCAAATATCCTGGCGCCTTTTATGAGTATGGCTTCGTCGTTGAACTGTGTGCCGTGAAAGCGGGTAATAAAGTTTTCTGTTGAATCATAAAAAGCCGTTTCAGCTACCGCCTGTTCAAATTTGTTTTTATGCTGGGAAAGATGGCTGCCTATGCCGATAAAACGGTTGATCTTCTTCTGCTGTAAAGCAAAAGCGATCTCACTGTACAGATTTTCGGGATCTCTTGTTTCGGCAAAGTCCGAAAGTATAACTGTGCGTTTGCGGTGTTGCCGTTGCTGCTCCAAAAAATCAAGAGCGATACGCAATGAGCTGATGTCTGCTATATAACTATCGTTAATAATGGAACAGTTATTAATGCCCCTTTTCATTTCGAGGCGCATTTCCACAGGTTTCAGCAGGGCCATGCGCTCAGTTATGATCTCATTGTTATACCTCATGGCCAGCAATACACTGCAGCAGGTAATGGCATTTTCTGTGTAAGCATCGTCTGTAAAAGGGATGTGGACGGTAAGTGAGGAGTGAGGGGTGAGGGGTGAGGGGTGAATGGTGAATGGTGAATGGTGAATGGCATTTATTGCTTCCCGGTTTACTTCAAGGCGGATGGTTGTATGAGCACCGGCTTTTTTAGTATCGGTTATCCGGATAGCACAATGCGCTTCCTTCCCCCAAAAAATGCAGGGAATGGCTGATGCTTCAATGGCTTCAACTGTCAGGGGATCATCACCGTTGGCGATCATCTGGTCTGCATCCCTGAACAATAACAGCTTTTCCTTTATTTTTTGCTGCTGATCCTTAAAGTTTTCATCATGCGCATCTCCCATATGGGTAAGCACGCCAAGAGTGGGCCGGATGATCTTTTGCAGGGCCTCCATTTCTCGGGGTTGCGAAATGCCGGCTTCAAACAAGCCAAGCGTATGCATGCTGTTCATTTGCCATACGCTCAATGGTACGCCGATCTGCGAATTATAGCTTTTAGGGCTGCGAACAATCTGGTGATCTTTTTCGAGCAGCAGGTTCAGCCATTCTTTTACAATTGTTTTCCCGTTGCTGCCGGTAATGCCCACCACCGGTATGCTGAACTGTGAGCGATGAAATATGGCAAGGGCCTGAAATGCGGTCAGTACGTTAATTACGCGTATGAAATTAGCGCCGGGATAGTCCTTTGCTTCAAATGAGACTTCAACAACAAAATTTTTAACGCCCCGTGCATATAATTCCGGTATAAAACGATGCCCGTTGCGCCGTGGCCCGGGTAAGGCAAAAAACAGGGAGGTGGCTGCATGCACTACTTTACGGCTGTCGGTAAGCAGGTTGTCAATTAAAGCGTCCGGGTTGCCGGCCTCCAGCTTTCCCTGCACGATTGCCGAAATTTTTCCGATGGGATAACTGCCCATTATACGATAATGGTTTTATGGTTCTTTTATTTGCTTTGGCATTTTCCGGTTATGATAAACAGAATACAAAATGGAAGCCGTAAGACATACTACGATTACTGCCAGCGAAATGTATATGGAAATATGAATATCAAAAAATTCAATCAGCATCTTAATGCCAATGAATATCAATACCACGGCAATACCCTGCTGCAGGAAATCGAATTTGTTTACCGCGCCTTTGAGCAAAAAAAACAGCGCCCGTAAGCCCAGGATAGCGAAGATATTGGAGGAATAGATGACCAGCACGTCATCCGGCGAAAAAGGAACGTCGGCCCGTTCCCGTACAATGGAAACAACGGTAGGAATAGAATCAAGGGCAAAAACAATATCAATAGCGGCCAGCATAAATACAACAACAGAAAGGATGGTGAAATATACTTTCCCGTTGCGTTTAATTATATATTTTCCCCGCGGTTCCATAGTAGTAAGCCGGAAATACTTTCTTAAGAACCGGTATAGCTTCGACTCTCTCGGGTTGAACTCTTCCTCATCTTTTTTAAAGAAAAGCTTGTAGCCGGTATACACCAGGAAAATGCCGAAAATATAGAGTATCCAGTGAAACCGTTCTATGAGCCCGATACCGATAGCTATAAAAATGATCCTGAAAACGATTGCCAGCAGTATGCCGATCAGCAAGGCCCTCGCTGTATCGGAGTCGGCTATCTTAAAAGAGCTGAAAATGAGTATGAATACAAAAATATTATCAATGCTGAGCGATTTTTCCATCAGGTACGCCGTCAAAAACTTGGTGGCCACTTTTGAACCGTCTTCAAAAAAGAGAAACACACAAAAAGCAATAGAGATCAACACCCAGAAAACGCTTTGGTAAAAAGCGCTCCTCATGGTTACGTGTGAGTTTTTTTTGCTGAACAAGCCAAAATCAAAAATCAGTGCTATCAAAAGAACAATGCCAAAAGTGAGGTAAGAAATTTCTGTAGGTGTCATTAAACCGCAATATTTCATTCAAAGATAGGGGCAATTTTTGATGACGGATAAATTGTTGAAAGCTATTGGGAAGAGTAGCAGGTGTCTGGTGTTAGGCGGTTAGCGTTTTATTTTTAAATTTTCAAATTGGCACATCCTCACATTTTATTTCCCTTATTCCCTTCATTCTTCTATTTTTGCGCTCTCCCAAATTTGCATTTCAATGGTTGATGTATTATTAGGCCTCCAGTGGGGCGATGAAGGAAAAGGTAAGATTGTAGACTATTTCGCGCCTGCATATCATGTGATCGCCCGTTTTCAGGGTGGGCCTAATGCAGGACATACCCTGTATGTAAAAGATAAGAAAGTAGTATTGCACCAGATCCCTTCCGGGATATTTCACAGCGATATCATTAATCTGATCGGAAACGGGGTGGTATTAGACCCGGTTACCCTTAAAAGAGAGTGCGAAACAGTGGCTACTTTTGGGGTTGATTATGCTAAGAATCTGTATATTTCAGAAAGAACCAATCTTATTTTACCCACGCACAGGGCGCTCGACAAAGCTTCTGAAGTATTGAAGGGAAATGATAAAATTGGCTCCACACTAAAAGGTATAGGACCTGCCTATATGGATAAAACAGGCAGGAACGCCTTACGGGTAGGGGATATCCTTGATAAAAACTTTACATCGCAATATATCAGGCTTCGGCTTAAGCACCAGAAGCTTTTAGACAGCATGCAGTTTCATGAAGATATTTCCGCGTGGGAAGACGAGTTTTTTGAAGGTGTTGAGTTCATGCGCCGGTTTAAGATCATAAACGGCGAATATTTTATTAATGAAAAGATAAGTGAGGGCAAAAAAGTACTGGCGGAAGGCGCGCAGGGGAGCATGCTGGATGTGGATTTTGGAACCTTCCCTTTTGTAACCTCTTCCAATACCATATCGGCAGGCGTATGTACAGGGCTGGGAGTGGCTCCGCAAAAAATTAAAGAAGTGATTGGCGTAACCAAAGCCTATTGTACGAGAGTGGGCAGCGGGCCTTTCCCTACCGAGCTGCATGACGGGGTGGGAGACGAACTGCGTAAAACCGGTAATGAGTTTGGCGCCACAACAGGGCGTCCGCGCCGGTGCGGCTGGATTGACCTGGTGGCATTGAAATTTGCCTGTATGATAAACGGCGTTACACAATTAGTAATGACCAAAGCCGACGTGTTAGACGCGTTTACTGAGCTGAAAGTATGTGAAAATTATAATATTAACGGAAAACTGCAGCAGCAGGTGCCTTACCAAATGGCAAAGCTGGCTATAGATCCGGTATATACTTCATTTAAGGGATGGGATACAGACATTACCGAAACAACTTCGTTTGCTTCCGTTCCCCAGGCTATGAAGGATTATATAAACCATATTAACGGTTATTTGGGCGCAGAGATAAAATATATTTCCAATGGACCGGGAAGAGACCAGATAATTCCGGTACTTTAATTGTTGTATTGTATTACAATAAAAATTATTTTTGAAATTATTTGGCTATCTCAAAATCTCGTAGAAATTTTACGTTGTTAATTTAGTCAGCTATGGCAAAATCTGAAAGAGAAAAAAAAGCTGCTGGCAGGGGAGCCTCTGCTAATAGTGGCAAAGCAAAGCCCTCAAAAGCCTCGTCCAAATCAAAAAAGAAGGAAGAAGATCAGGATGAAGAAGATGATGATCTGGAACTTGATGAAAAACCAGTAAAAAGGAAATCTGCATCTGCCTCTAAATCTGTAAAAGATGAAGATGAGGACGATGATGATGATCTTGAAGATGAAAAAGATGACTGGGAAAAGGTGGATGAGGATGATAACTGGGATCCTGATTTCGATGAATTTGATATACCCAAATCTAAAGCAAAGAAAGCAGGTGGGAAGAAAGGGAAAGATGATGATGACGATGATTTAGGCCTTGATGATGAGTTTAAGGACATGGGTTTGTTTGATGATGGTGGTCGCGGGTTTGATGACGATGACGATGACTTTTAATTGCATAGCGTGAAAAGAACTTTTTGTTCCTTTCCGGTTCATGATTTTCTACAGGTTAAAGAGCAGATGCTGAGTTGGGCAAACCAGTTCAGCATCTGTTGTTTTTTAGATGATCACCAATACCGTTTGCCGGAACACAGCTTTGAATGCATACTCGCCGCCAATGCGCAAAGCATTCTTCGGGCCGGCCCGCACAATGCATTTGAACTGCTTCAAATCTTTATTGATCAGCACAACGACTGGTGTTTCGGACACCTGGGATACGACCTTAAGAACGGGATTGAAGCGCTGGAGTCTGGTAATACAGATCTTCTGAAATTTGATGACCTTTTCTTTTTTGTTCCCGAGTTCATTTTAATACTTCGTGATACCGAGCTGCTGGTAGGGATGAAAGCTCCCGGGCACGAAACGATAGCCAATGCTGTTTTTAATGCCCCTCCCATACCCCGGGGCGCCGGCTTGCATATTGAAATAAAATCGCGGTTTTCCCGCCCTGATTATATAAACACAGTTCATAAGCTGCAACAGCACATATTGCGGGGTGATTGCTATGAAATTAATTTTTGCCAGGAATTTTACCATGAAAATGCGGTAATCGATCCGCTGCAGGTATACAGGTCGCTAAGCAATGAATCGCCCAATCCTTTTTCCTGTTATTATAAGCTGGAAGATAAATACCTGCTTTGTGCCAGTCCTGAACGTTATTTGCGCAAGACCGGGAACAAAGTCATATCGCAGCCCATAAAAGGTACAATGCACCGAAACGGCAGCAATGCCGGCGCCGATATATTGAATAAAGATGCATTACGGCAAAGTGCAAAAGAACGTTCAGAGAATATAATGATCGTTGACCTGGTGAGGAATGACCTGGCCAAGGTATGTATAGAGGGCAGTGTAAAAGTAGATGAGTTAACGGGTATATATGCTTTTCCCCAGGTATACCAAATGATCTCTACTATAAGTGGTGAAATACATAACCAGGCTTCTCTTACCGACCTCTTTAAGGCAACTTTTCCAATGGGAAGCATGACAGGCGCTCCCAAGAAAAGGGTGATGCAACTGATTGAACAATACGAGAGAACCAGGCGCGGCTTATTTTCGGGTTCGGTAGGCTACATTTCGCCCGAAAGAAATATAGATTTTAATGTGGTGATCAGGAGTATACTGTATAACGCATCAAACCGGTATCTTTCTTTTCAAACCGGTTCTGCCATTACTTATTACAGTAATGCTGAAGCAGAATACGAAGAATGTATCCTAAAAGCAGCAGCCATAAAAAAAGTGCTGAATTCAGATATTCAGCACTTTATCGGATAATCCCCTTTATTTTCTTCTTATATTTCTGTCTGCCCCTGTTGATATAATGGCCTTCGTGGGGAGGCTGATGGCTTCGGGATAGCTGCTGCGGTCATTACCGAAAGCCGTATTATTATTGGCCAGCATCACTTCAATGCACTCATTTAAGATTTCTTCGCGTTTTGCGTTGAATTTCTCCATTTTATCCTTTGGCAGCCTTAGGTCGTAACCATTGGTTATCACTTCTTTATCAAAGCCGGGGTTATACATACTGAATTCGGCGACTTCCATATCCAAATTCTTTGCCACTATGGATGTATTGTATTTCCCGCTGATGTGCAATACGGTTATTGTAGGGTTCAGGTTTTGTGCCCTGAGCTTTTCCATGTTTATTATAGGAACACGTTCTTCGTCCTGCTTTTCTAAAATATAGCGGGCAGCTACGAATTTCTTTACATGTGCCCTTGATTCAGCAGGTAAATAATACTGTAGCTTCCAGAAATCGCGGCTACGGCTTTTTTTGATAGCAGCTTCTACTCTCGACGCTCCACCATTATACGCTGCAATGACCAGCAGCCAGTCGTCAAATTGATTGTATAAAATTTTGAGATATTTTGCAGCAGCATTTGTGCTTTTGGCAAGATCCCGCCTTTCGTCCTTATGGCGGTTGATGGTTAAACCCATAAGCCTGCCCGTGGTTGCCATGAACTGCCAGGGTCCAACGGCGCCTTTACGTGATACGGCGCCATTATACAATTCAGATTCAATAAGAGCAAGGTATTTCAGGTCGGTAGGAAGCTCGTGCCGGATCATTATCTTATCTATCAGTGCCAGTTGCCGAACATATTTGGAGGTGATCTTTTCCAGCCTTGCTTCGTGTTTTTTTTCATAAGCCCTTACAAAAGATACAGACATAGGGTGCAGGCTGCTATAGGTGTTTTGCTTTGCTACCAGGGGTTTATCCAAAATGGTTACCTCTGGCGCCGCTTTAACTTCTTCTTTAACAATAACAACAGCCACGGTATTTTCGGCGGAAGAGCTTACAGCAGTTGTAACCATTTCAGTTGCAGCAATGCTGGTATCACTTTTTGGAGATTCGGGGTTGCCATGTATCTCTTTAGCCACGGAAGTGAAGGAAATACATAAAACAAGCGCTAAACAACCAAAACCTTTTAATAACGTATTCATATAAACTCAATTTTTTGGTTTTCTCCCCGTTTGCAATAATGATTCCAAAAAGGAAGGGTACAAAATAATTGGTTGATTCACAGGGGGTTAATGAATTCTTAAAGTTACGTGAAGTTAAATCAGAGGTATTGGAGGAGTGGAAAATCAAAAGTACTCCTTCAAAATGGATTGACATAGCATTAAACCAAAACTATGCCATGATTTATGGTAAAAACCATAAATCACGATCAAAAATTACGCCGTATTGGCATAGTCTTACAATGATCCGGAAATAGTGGCATATTAAAATGGGAGCTTTAAGCCGATTTTACTCCCGATAACACAGATCTGTGAATATCGAAACCTATGGCTGAGCCGATCTTTTTTAAGGCAAGCGTCATTTGATTTTCAACGGTTTTTACTGAAATATCCAATAATTCGGCTACCTCCCTGTATTTTAGCCCTTCTTCTTTAATCAGTTTAAAGATGAGCTTACATCTTGCGGGCAGACTTTGAACTGCTGTATGGATATTATGGATCATCTCTGTAGTGATCATTAATTGCTCAGGGTCGAAAAAGACGCTCTTTAATTCAACCCAATATTCATCCGGCAATAGATTTTGAAGACCTTTTTGCTTTTTCAGATAATTAAGTGCGGTATTGCGGGTACTGGTAAAAAGGTAAAATTTGAGGTTTGTGATGGTGTGTAGCGTTTTGCGTTTCTCCCATATTTTAATGAATACATCCGATACGACCTCTTCCGAAAGCTGCTTCGACCTGAGAAAGGAAAAAGCAAATTGCTGCAGAGAAGGATAAAAATGAAGGAAGAGTGCATTGTAAGCCTGCTGATTGTTGAAAAGCGCAACCTGTTGTTGTAATAGTTCAATATGTGCGTGGTGATTATCCATACAGCGCTACCTGCAATCGTTTTGGTCTTGCAAACTACGATTTTTAATACGAAGTTCTATTTGAATGATAAGATAATGTACAAATATGCTGCTTGAAGAAAAATTATTCCGAATGATGTTTTTTTCTACCTTTGCACACCATAAAATAAAAGCCGGTAATGATATTTTCTTCTTTGAGAAGAAAGGACCCTTAGCTCAGCCGGTTAGAGCACCTGACTCATAATCAGGGGGTCGCTGGTTCGAGCCCAGCAGGGTCCACGGATAACCGGTGGGGTTTCATGAAAATGAGACCCTTTTTTATTTTATTTCATGGGGAAGTAAGTTATCAATATCTGAACACCTTACCTGCTTTTCTCCCTTATCGCCTTAAACTCAGAGCCTGCCTTCCATTGCGGCCAGCTTTGTCCGTAAGCGAGGCGACGACCAACGCGAAACAGCAACTGAAGATCATCAATAGCACCGTCTAATTTCCAGGTAGCGGCATCATATTCATCGGAAGGACGATGGTAATTTTTTTCAGTATATATATCATTCATTTTTTTGCCATACCCGCTTTCTTTTCCAATAACATCAATACCGCTGCTGATATATAAAGCCGGGATGCCTGCTTTGGCAAAATTGAAATGATCGGACCGGTAATAATAACCCGCTTCGGGGTGCACTTCGGGTGTAATGGTACGGTTCACTTTGGCGGCTTCTTCCTGCAAATAATCCTCCAGCTCCGATTGTCCCTGCCCTACTATAATTACATCCTTCGTTTTGCCATACCAGTTCAACCCGTCCATGTTAATATTGGCCACGGTTTTATTAGACGGATAAACAGGGTTTTGTGCGTAATAGGCCGATCCCCATAATCCCTGCTCTTCAGCAGTTACAGATAAAAAGACAATAGTGCGTTCAGGCTGTGTTGGCAAACTTTTAAATCCCCGCGCCAGTTCTAATAACCCGGCTGTGGCACTTGCATTGTCTAATGCGCCGTTGTAAATAGAATCGCCGGTTTCATCGGGCGTTCCAATACCCAGGTGATCCCAGTGCGCTGTATATATAATGGTTTCATCGGGGTATTTGCTGCCTGTTATTTTGCCAATTACATTATTGGATTGATTGTAATTGGTTTTTACCCGAATGGAAGTTGATAAGCCCAGGTTTAAAGCTGTTCCTTTAAATCCCCGCACATCGGCTGAGGTGAATAAGGTAGTATCCTTACCGGCAGCGGTTAATAGTTTTTTTGCCGCCGGGCCCGATACCCAGCCGATCATATCGCATAATTGTTCCTCCCTGCCCCGTGGGTCTAAACGCAGGCGTGAGGCATTCCAGTTGTTTTGTACAACGGTAAAAGGATAGCTGGCAGCTTCGGTATTGTGAATAACTAAGCAGGCTTTAGCGCCCTGCCGGGCAGCTTCTTCAAATTTATAGGTCCAGCGGCCGTAGTAGGTCATCGTTTTTCCTTTAAACAAAGACGTATCACCTGCATTAAAACCGGGATCGTTCACCAATACCATTACCACTTTTCCCTTTACATCCAATCCTTTATAATCATTCCAGTTATACTCCGGCGCCACTACGCCATAGCCTGCAAAAACAAGCTCGTCATTATTGAGGGAAACAGCAGCATCTGTTTTGTTTGTCCATAGCACATAATCATCCGGCCCTTGTAAAGTAAAATTTCCTTTGGCCGATTTTACCTGCATAACGGGTGCGGCATCGGTAGTAATATTTACCATCGGCACCTCCTGGAAATAACTTTCACCATTGCCGGGTTCAAGACCTGCTGCAATGAACTTTTCTTTTAAATACTGGATCGTTTTTGTTTCTCCCGCGGTAAATGGTTTGCGGCCTTCAAAATCATCTCCCGAAAGTTCGGCGATATGTTTACCCAGGCTATCGGAGCTGAAAGCGGCAAGACCGTCTTCTTCTCCAAAAGTTGCTTCTTTGGGATTACAGGAGGCAAGCAGGAGCGTGGCAGATACAATACTTAAAAAGATGCGGTTCATAAAAGCGGTATTATAATAATGCGGCAAGTATAATAATTTTTTCACACTAATCTACCCCAATATCAATATCTTGCGCACCTTTTCCCGCGAAGATGAAGATCAGGCGCAGCTTGATCAGCCGCTTTGTTAGCGTTATTTTTGTTTTCCGGGTTCAGAAAAATGTCTTTTATATTTGTTCTCTTTAACCTTTTATTAACCTGTTGCAGGATACATTTGTCACTCAATTTAATTTATGAAGCGTTTCTTACCGGTTATTTCACTATTGGTATGGGGTAATTTTTTAATGGCTCAAACGGAAGGAGACACGCTTTCCAGGCAGGAAAGCACGAACAACAGCCAGCTTTCGCGCCGTGCTGCAGATCATTTTATGATCCAGATAGGTTATAATGGTTGGGGCGGAAGTCCTGATTCGTTCAGAACAGGCGGCTTAAGCAGAACCTTTAATATGTATTTCATGTTTGATTTTCCCTTCAAATCAGATGCACGGTTCAGTGCAGCCATAGGGGCCGGACTGGGTACCGACAATATGTTTTTTAAAGAAACTACCGTAGACCTGAGAAAATATCCCTTAAGCTTTGCACGTGATACGGTGAGCTCCTATAAAAAATACAAGATTGCTACAGGATACCTGGAAGTTCCCGTAGAACTGAGGTTCACCAGTAATCCTGCCAATTATAGCAAGGCGTTTAAAGTGGCTTTAGGCGTAAAAGTGGGGACCATGGTAGATGCGCACACCAAGGCTAAAATAACACGCGACAGGGAGGGATATGGCGGCTACACCCAAAAAGTAAAAGACAAAAGGAATTTTAATACTACCCGTTTGGCCGGAACACTTCGCGTAGGATATGGTGCATTTTCCATTTTTGGCACCTACCAGTTCAATGAATTCATCAGGGAAGGCGCCGGGCCAAATGTTAAGCCCTATTCTATCGGACTAACCATAAGCGGGCTGTAATTCACTACGGTATTTTAAAGGGAACGGATGTTGACAGCATCCGTTTTTTGTTGTGCATCGTTTACCTTTGCGGTTAAATTTTTAGGATTGATAGATAAAAAGGGCAAATTTTTGCAGGAAGAGAAAGCAGTCCTGGTAGGGTTGGTGCATAAGCTGCAAACCGAATACCAGTTGAAGGAATACCTTGAAGAGCTGGCCTTTCTGGCTGAAACAGCCGGCGCAAAAGCAGTAAAAAAGTTTTATCAGAAGCTTCCCCATCCTGATAGTAAAACATTCATAGGCAAAGGCAAGCTCGAGGAGATCAGGCAATATATTGAAAGGCATGGCGATATACAGGTTGCTATTTTTGACGATGAGCTTACCGGGGCGCAGATATCCAATATTGAAAAAATATTAGACGTAAAAACGATAGACCGCAGCGACCTGATCCTTGATATTTTCGCCAACCGCGCTAAAACATCCCAGGCTAAAGCCCAGGTTGAACTGGCGCAATATCAGTACCTGCTGCCGAGATTAAGGGGTATGTGGAAGCACCTGGAGAGGCTTGGCGGGGGTATAGGAACAAGAGGCCCGGGGGAAACAGAAATTGAAACCGACCGTCGGATTGTGCGTGATAAGATATCGCTGTTGCGTAAAAAGCTGGTGGAGATAGACAAGCAGGCTTTTACGCAACGAAAAGACAGGGGTGAATTTATCAGGGTTGCATTGGTAGGGTACACCAATGTGGGCAAGTCTACTATTATGAACGTACTGAGCAAGAGCGAAGTATTTGCCGAAAATAAGCTGTTCGCCACCCTGGATACCACTACCCGTAAAGTGGTTTTTGAAAACACACCTTTTTTACTGAGCGATACGGTTGGTTTTATCCGCAAGCTTCCCCATCACCTGGTAGAAAGCTTTAAAAGCACGCTGGATGAAGTGAAGGAAAGCGATGTGCTGTTGCACGTAGTAGATATTTCGCATCCACAGTATGAAGACCAGATGGCGGTGGTAAATAGAACACTCCAGGATCTCAAATGTTATGATAAGCCGGTAATTACCATTTTTAATAAAATGGATCTGTATGTAAAAAACACCTTCGATGAATGGCTGGATGAAGACACCAAAAAGCAACTGCTGGAAGAGCTGAAACAAAGATGGATGAATGCAACACAGGGTAATTGCATTTTTATATCGGCTACTGAAAAACAGAACATTGATGAACTCAGAAAGGTGCTCACCAGTAAGATCCGCGAATTGTACCGGGTCAGATATCCTTACAAGACTGAATTTTTGTATTAAGATAAACAGCTTCAGAACAACGCATGCCGGAAGAAAAAAGCAACTGGGTCAAGGTGGCTGAAGATATCGGTGATATTGATTTTGCCGCCAATAATATTGCAGAAAAAGAAGTGGGGAGCAAAAAAATATGCCTTGGGAAATTCTATAACAGGATTTTTGCCTTTGCGGCTGCGTGTCCGCATGCAGGCGGATCGTTGGCAGAAGGATGTATCAATGCATCGGGACATATTGTATGTCCGGTTCACAGCTATAAGTTTAATATGCAAACAGGTTATAATGTAAGCGGAGAGGGATATTATTTAAAACATTGGCCGGTAGATATAAGGGCAGATGGTGTTTTTGTAAACATGGGCGAATAGGGAATTGCTCAGGAATTATATAGGCACGAAGCCACTATGCGTTTCCCTTTTTTAAGTAAGCCCTAATTATTGCTTCTTCTTTTTGGGCTATTGTATTCTTTAAAGCATTCCAGGATGTAAAGGCCTAATTCCGCATCGTTCAGCATAACAACATATTCGTATTGGGGGCGATAATATCTCATGAAACCGTCTAATTCCGGGCTTTCCAATCCCGTAAGTTTTCGTACAAAAAGTTTGCTGTAGCGGTAGTCAATGTATTTTTCCTGCTCTTCTTTGATCAGCCATCTGTGTAAGAATTTCATATTCCTGTTGCGGCGAAAGCGAAATACATTGATCAGTTCATTGATGTCAACGCCGGCCCCGGCTCCAACGCTGCCCGGCGACAGGGTAGAAACGCGTAATCCCGGTCTTCGGTAATTAAAAACCCTTTCATATTCCCTGCGGTTTTGTAAAGAATCAAAGCGGTAATTGGGTTTTCGAACGGTTACGCCGGGCAGCTCAATGGCCGAAATTTGTATGGATATATCAAATGCAGCAGGGTTCTGAATTGTTTTCACCGGGTATTGGGGGGTAGCTTTTCCCAGGTAAGAAAACCATACTGAGTCTGCGGAGGTTACCCTGATCCTGTAAAACCCCATAGAATCCGTTTGTGTGCCGGATCCGGAAGCAGTAAGCACGCTCACTCCCGGCAGGGGTATCTTTTGTGTGATATCATAAACCGTTCCCTGTATCTCCTGTGCACGCATAAACAGCGGTGAAACGGTTAATGCACATGCTATAACAGGAACATATATACGATGATTGAGCCGTATACTATAATAAAGCTTTTTCCAGTAACCCCTTCCACCTTTCATATATACGCGTATATTCTTCATGATCGTTTGTAGGTTCAGCCAGGCCAACGGGTTTGTAGCTGCGGAAGGCTTCCTTTGGCGTAGTGTAAATGCCCGCGCCAATGCCTGCGCCAATGGCAGCTCCCACGGCGCCATCGTTTTCATACAGTTCTACCGGCGTGCCGGTAAAATTCACGAACAGATCGGTAAAAACATCACTTAAAAACATGTTGGCCTTTCCGGCACGGATAACAGACGGGCGAAGGCCGTTTTCCTTCAAAATGTCCAATCCGTAGCGAAAAGCACAGGCAATGCCTTCCTGTACAGCCCTGAACAAATGTGCCGGCTGATGCATTGTTAACTGCAGGTTACTGATCTGCGCCCCTGTCATTTTGTTTTGAAGCATGCGTTCGGCACCGTTGCCAAATGGCAACACCAGCAGTCCGTTGCTTCCCAAAGGAACCTTTGCCGCCTGTTGATTGATCTGCGCATACAACAAATGGCTACCGGCAGTATCTTTTACCCATCTGTTCATTATGCCGGTGCCGTTGATGCAAAGCAGTACGCCAATGCTTTTCTGTGTTGCATTGTGATTTACATGAGCAAAACTGTTTACTCTGGATTGCGGGTCGCCTGTGAGCTTATCACTAACGGCATATATTACCCCCGAAGTGCCTGCTGTAGCAGCTATTTCGCCGGGCTGCATTACGTTTAGCGATAGGGCATTGTTGGGCTGGTCGCCGGCCTTGTATGATACGGGAATACCTGCTTTTAATCCCAGGGTTGCCGCTACCGGCGCTGTTACACTGCCATGAACAGAAAATACGGGCTGCACTGCAGGTATCATTTTTTCGGAAAATCCATAATGGTCCATTACCTTGTTTGCCACAGCATTGGATTGGAAATCCCATAAAATACCTTCCGATAGCGCCGCAGGAGAAGTGGTTATTTCCCGGGTAAGCTGCATGGCAATATAATCGCCCGGCAGCATCAGCTTATCCACTTTTTCAAACACAGCAGGCTCATGTTGCTTTACCCATGCCAGTTTGGATGCGGTAAAATTGCCGGGTGAATTAAGCAAACATTGCTGGCAATAAGAAGCACCGATGGCTTCAAAAGCTTTGTTGCCGGTTTCAACAGCACGGCTGTCGCACCAAATAATAGACGGTCGCAATACGTTTTTGTCTTTATCAACAATTACCAGCCCGTGCATCTGATAAGCGATCCCTATAGCCGCTATTCTTTTTGGATCGTAAGCGCCGGAAGTATTAAGCTTTTGTATGGCCTGGCAGGTATATTGCCACCAGCTTTCGGGTGCCTGCTCGGCCCAGCCGGGGTGTTGCGAAATTATGGTAGCTTCAGTTTCAGGAAATTGGGCTGAAGCAACCAGCTTTGTATCGGCAGCATTAATTACAGATACTTTTATGGATGATGTTCCCACGTCGATGCCAAGAAGTAACATACAGTGAATGGTATTTGTTTATCGAATAACCGGAACAAGATACTAAAACATTGTTTGATTATGTGGCGTGCAATAATTGAATTATGTTTGGTTAAATATTTTTTTATTCACCACGGCTATTGTTAAACGATCGTAAAATGCGCCGGGCCAAACCGAGGCCTGTTTTAACGCAACTTTATCCCGGTCTCTTACGGTCAAATGCTATATTTGTTAGTGATAGTATTGTGATTGTTACCGGTGCGGGGGAAGAAAATAAAAAATGAATCGTATAGGGAAATATTTACTTCAGGTTGCATTGCTGCTGTTTGTTTTTTGCCTCACGGCCCGGGATAGTTCAGGGCAGGTAAAGGCCATCGCTTCAGCCAATAAAAATATTGTCCTGCAGGATGAATTGATTAAACTGCAGTTCAATATTGAGAATGCAGATGAAGTGCAGCAATTTGTTCCGCCTTCTTTTAAGGGATGTAAGGTGATTGAAGGTCCGCAGCATACTACGGGTGCTTCAGTTATTAATGGTGTTGTGAATAGTTATGTTTCTTTTGTATATGTCATACAACCTGAAGCTCCCGGTAACTATTCCCTTTCGGGCGCCTCTGCCAAAGTTAATAACCGGCGTTTTATTTTCAATACCATCAGGTTTAGAGTTGATCACGCAAAACACAACAATAACCACTATAGTTTTCAGGGCTATGATGATGTTTTACGGCAAGATTTGTACAGCGATTATATTCTCCGTAAGGGAGAGGATATTCATAGTAAAATACGGCAGAATCTTTTTATCAAAGTAGATGTTAATAAAAACCACTGCTATGAAGGTGAGCCGGTGGTAGCCACCTATAAACTATATACCCGCCTGCGCTCCGAATCAAAGGTATCCAAACGACCTTCTTTTAATGGTTTCAGCGTATATGATATAGTTGATCCTTCATCGGCACCCTCTACTATTGAAACGCTGAATGGCAAGGATTTTAATGTATACCTTATCCGCAAGGCGCAGCTTTTCCCGCTCCAGTCGGGCATACTTGAGCTTGATCCGGCAGAAGTAGAAAATTCCATTTCTTTTTTGAGTGCGGAAAAAGCAATGAAAGACAGGGGAGAGCATCTGCCTGAATTGCTGCGATCTTTTGAATCTGATGATATTTCACACGAAGGGATCGTAACGGAAAATGTAAATATCAAAAGCAACCCGCTGGCAGTAACGGTAAAAGCGCTTCCTGCCTCCGCCAGACCGGAATCTTTCAATGGCGCGGTGGGGAATTTCAGCATTGAAGCTACCGTTAATAAAAAAGAAATTGCTTTAAACGATGCAGCTCTCCTGAGGGTTATTGTAAAAGGCGAAGGCAATTTTGGGATCATCAATGCGCCCGCAGTACACTGGCCAAAAGATATTGAAGCGTATGAGCCCGAGATAAACGAAGATATTCTGAAAACCGTTGTGCCTATGCAGGGTTACAAAACCTTTGCTTTCACCATAACGCCTAAGCGAACCGGTAAAATAAAGATTGCTCCGGTTGAGTTCTCCTATTTTGATCCGCAGGTTGACCGGTATAAAACCGCAAAAACAGATTCTATTTTTATCAATGCCGTTTCTGTTGCAAAAAATAATATCTACAATGGTTCCGCGGTAGCTGAAAACGATGAGGTACGAACCAAAACCAGCAGGGCATGGGTAATGGGCATAGCAGTTTTACTGCTGGCATTGTTCGGCTTTTTTTTAGTGCGGTATATTCGTACGGCAGGTGTGCCTGCTGCCAGGGTGATTGGAGATGGCAGCGCCGGAACCGTGGCTGATAATGAGGAAGGAACACAGCCTGCTGTTTTATCTAATCCGTTGTTCCGCACACGTCTTATGCTTGTGCAGCAAAACGGGCAGGGGTTTTATTCCGAACTGGGAAAAGCGTTATGGAATTATATGGGTGAAAAGTTACAGATCCCCGGCACGCATCTCAATAAAAAGACTATAGAACAGCAATTGAGGATAAAAGGATTTGATGATATTATCATTTCACAGTTTCAATTGCTGATACAGCAATGTGAGGTTGCTTTGTATACTCCTGTTATTAATGAAACCGAAATGCAGTCTGTGTATGACCTTGCGGAAGATCTGCTGGATAACATTTCAAGACACCCGTAAGCCCTGTTCCGTATTCCTGTTTTATGGAAAGATATACCTGTGCCTTTTCTACACAGTCGGGGCCTTTAAAAAAATAAGGCCAGCCCTAGAAAGAGCCAGCCGTTGCTAACCTATGAAAAACACCAAGTTAAAATTAGGTAATTATTTGGTATTTAAAAAATCATTTGTGCTTACCGGATTGTGATCCGCCGTTCTGCCTCGTTTTTATTCTTTGCTGCATTTCTTTTCTCACCATCGTTTTAAATCTGTCCTCCGCTTCATATACCCGTCCTCCTCTTTCTTCATCCAAAATACTGCTGAAATCCTTCCTGTACTTTTTTCTTATATCTAATGCTTTCTGTTGTCGTTCAAGATTATCGCTTATATTTTTATTCCTTACTACAGCTCTTATTTCTTTTCGGTATTTGTTGAACAGCGGCCAAAATTTTTCGGCTTCATTTGACGAGAGCTGCAATTGCCTGGTGAGATACCCAATTTCAAGCATTTTTATTTTCTCTCTGCCATTTCCGGAGTCTGCAACTTCCTGCCCGTTCGCTAACAAGGCTGCAAATGTAACAAATCCGAAAAGTAAAAAAATCTTTTTCACGCAAAAAATTATTAATTTTTTCTTTTTGATAGAAAAGTTTCAAGAAAAATGATTAATTATAGCAATAATATCTATATGTTATCGGTATAATATTAAAAATTTAAAAAGCGGGTGGATCAAATTACGGACTCTTTATAAGGATACTTCTTTACCAGAAATGTCTTCCTCGTAATTGAGCAGCGCTTCGTAAGGTACATCTTTGAGCATATCCCCCAGATTTGAATCATCCATTTTAAAAAAAACAAAATCTGCAAATTCAGTATCAGTATCTTCTTCCAAAATCAACTCCAGTGTTTCGGGAACGGCCGAGAGGTAGCTTGCCAGGTCGGCATCGGAAACCTGAGGCAACTCCATTATAACAGGTTTTTGGCTATCATTTTCAGTGAACAGCATGGCAGGATTGCTGTGTTCATCCGTTGTTGTGTTCCGGAAGAACAATACACTTGTTGCGATAACTCCCGTTACAACGGCCGCTGCTGCATATTTCAGCCATACCGGCTTCCTGTTTTTAAAACCGGAATTTATCCGGAAAACCGGGGCTTCTTTTTTTACTCCGGCCACTTTTTCCGTAAGGGTTTGAGGAAGCGCATCAAAATAGCCGGCAGGAACATTGAATACCGGCTTGTTTTTTAACGATGCAATAAGAGGCGATAATGCCTTGATTTCTTCACCAGGCATCAAATCGGTATTCGCTGTGTGTTCCTTAACCAGTCTTAACAATCTTTCGGGTAACCCTTCAAAATAACCCGGCGGCACTTCAAAAACGGTATTGTTCTTAATTCCAGATATGGCAGGGCTGATCTCTCTTAATTCTTTCTCTATGTCGGAATTGCGTTTCATTAAATGTTAAGACTACGTTATATGTGAAAGGTTTAATGATTCAAAATAAAGTCTTCTATCTTTTTTACCGCGTGATGATAGCTGGCTTTTAGTGCACCTTCTGAAGTATCCAGTACTCTGCTCATTTCCTCATAAGGCATCTCATCGTAATAGCGCAGATTAAATACAAGGCGCTGCTTTTCAGGTAGTTCCTGAATGGCCAGCTGTAGTTTCCATTCTATTTTATTTGCATCAAAATCCTTGTCAGCTTTCAGTTGGCTGGCCATACTGCTCTCACTGTCAATAGATACTGCAGACTTTTTCTTTTGTTGTTCAAGATAGGTCAGCGATTCGTTGGTAGCAATGCGGTAGAGCCAGGTATAAAGTTGTGCGTCTTCGCGGAAGTTTTCAAGCCCGTTCCATACTTTAATGAATACGTTCTGTAAAACGTCATTGGCATCTTCGTGGTGAATGACCATACGACGGATATGCCAGTATAGTTTTTCCTGGTATTTTTTTATTATAGTAGTAAAGGCCTTCTCTCTGGTGGCGGGCATTCGGAATTCCTGTAGTAATAAAATATCGTCAGCACGATTGGTTGCCATACCTGGGTAAAATTTTAAATGCCTTATTTCCGATTTATCGCTTTTTCTGCTGCGGCAACAATATCAGGAGTGTCGAGCCCGTATTTTTTTAGCAGATCAAGCGGTTTCCCGCTTTCACCAAATGTATCTTTGGTACCCACGTATTCAAGAGGAGCCGGAAAATGTCTCGCGGCCGTCTGGCCTATTGCGTCACCCAGTCCGCCGATAATATTGTGTTCTTCTACGGTTACTGCACATTTTGTTTTGCGCAAGGTGGTTAATACAGCCTCTTCGTCTAATGGCTTTATGGTGTGTATATTCACTACTTCGGTGCTTATTCCTTTTTCTTCCAGTATTATTCCTGCTTCAATGGCTTTCCATACCATGTGTCCACAGGCAAAAATGGCAACATCGCTACCCTGCGAGAAATACTGGGCTTTGCCGATCTCAAACTTTTCACCGGCTTTTGTAAAGATGGGCCATACGGGTCGGCCGAAGCGCAGGTATACGGGTCCTTCATGATCTGCAATGGCAATTGTGGCGGCTTTGGTTTGATTGTAATCGCAGGGTACGATCACGGTCATACCCGGCAACATCTTCATCATGCCTATATCTTCCAGGATCTGGTGTGTGGCGCCGTCTTCTCCCAGGGTTAATCCCGCATGTGAGGCACATATTTTTACATTCTTCCCCGAATAGGCTACGGATTGGCGGATCTGGTCATATACCCTGCCCGTGGAAAAATTGGCGAAAGTAGTGGTAAAGGGAATTTTCCCGCCAATGGTCAATCCGGCTGCTATGCCTATCATATTGGCTTCTGCTATGCCGCATTGTATAAAACGGTCCGGAAAATCTTTAATAAATGCATTTAATTTTAATGAGCCTGCAAGGTCGGCAGTGAGCGCTACTACATTTGGATTTTTTTTGCCCAATTCGTAAATCCCATCTCCAAACCCGCTTCTTGTATCTTTTTGTCCGGCTACCTGTATGTCTTTTAGCATGATCTTATTTGTATATTTTTGTGCGCAAAATAATGGATTAATTCAACTGGATATTTTTTCCTGTAAACAATTTTTCGTCTTCTTTGAGCTTTTGTTCCCATTTCCAGGCGGTATCCAAAATGTTTTCCAGGGTAAATTCGGGCTGCCACCCCAGTTGTTCCCTGGCTTTATCGTTATTGGCATAAATAGCAACCACATCACCCGGACGGTTGGCGCCGATCGTATAATGCAGCGGTACACCGGTTACTTTTTCAAATGCCCGGATTGTTTCCAGTACGGTAATGCCCGAGCCTGTGCCAAGGTTAAATATTTCGGGATTGCTTTTATTTTTCTTATCTATCAAATACTGGAGTGCCAGTGTATGGGCATGAGCCAGATCGCTTACATGTATAAAATCCCGCACGCAGGAGCCATCGCGTGTAGGGTAGCCATTGCCAAATACTGTTATGCCGGGTAATTTTCCTATGGCAGATTGCGTAATAACCGGAACAAGATTCTGAGGCTTATCAACAGGCAGCTCTCCTATAAGTGCGGATGGATGGGCACCTGCCGGGTTAAAATAGCGCAGTAATACACATGAAGTGTCATTCACACGCGAAAATTCACCAATGATCTGTTCCCCCATTTGCTTGGTATATCCATACGGTGATTCTGCGGCTTTGGTAGGAGTGGTTTCAGTTACCGGTATATGATCGGGGTTGCCGTACACCGTACAGGAGGAAGAAAAAACAAAATAAGGGATTTTGAAAAACTCAACACATTTTAAAAGATTGATCAGCGAAACAAGGTTGTTCTCAAAATAAAGCAGTGGCTTTTCCACCGACTCTCCGACAGCTTTATACGCAGCAAAATGAATGATGCCCGCAATGTCGTCATTTTCCTCAAAAATGGCATTGGTATCATTAAAATCACATAGGTCAACCTTGTAATTTTTTATTTTCTTTCCGGTTATTTTTTCGATGCCTTCCAGCAGGCGTTCAGAAGAACGCGAGTTGTTATCAACAGAAACAATGTCAAACCCGTTTTCAACAAGGTCAACAATAGTGTGCGATCCTATGTAGCCACAACCACCGGTTACGAGAATTTTTTTCATAGCTGTCGTAAAATTTAATTCAAGATACTAAGTTCAGAAGATATTCACCATAACCACTTTTCATCAGCGGTTTTGCTATTTTCAATAACTGTTGTTTGTTTATGAATCCTTTTATATATGCAATTTCTTCTATGCAGGCAATTTTTATACCCTGCCTTTGTTCAATTACCTGCACAAACAGAGCGGCCTGCATTAGTGAATCGAAAGTTCCGGTGTCCAGCCAGGCTGTTCCCCTGTCCAGTACGGATACTTTTAACTTACCCCTGCGGAGGTACTCTTTGTTCACATCTGTGATCTCATACTCTCCTCTTAATGAAGGCTTTAAATTTTTGGCAATATTTATTACCTCATTGTCGTAGAAGTACAATCCGGGCACGGCATAATTGCTTTTAGGTTTTACGGGTTTTTCTTCTATGGAAAGCGCTTTCATGGCTTTATCAAAATCTACTACCCCGTATCGTTCAGGATCGCTTACCTGGTAAGCGTACACTATTCCCCCGTCGGGATCAATATTATTGCTCAGGGTGCGGCCCAAACCGCTTCCGTAAAAAATATTATCGCCCAATACAAGCGCTACTTTTTCCTTACCGATAAATGTTTCGCCTATTACAAATGCCTGCGCCAGCCCATTGGGCACTGCCTGTTCGGCATAGGAAAAACGCAATCCCAAATGGCTGCCGTCGCCAAATAATTTTTTAAAGTTAGGCAGATCGTGTGGCGTAGAAATGATGAGCACCTCCCTGATGCCCGCAAGCATAAGTGTGGATAAAGGGTAATATATCATCGGTTTGTCGTAAACCGGCATGATCTGTTTGCTGATCGCATACGTAATGGGGTGTAACCTGGTACCCGACCCACCCGCCAAAATGATTCCTTTCATTGGAAATATTGATCTGTTTGGAATAATATATCGTTTCTGCCGGAGCTTCCCGTTTTTTCTGAAATCTCAGCGTACGATGCGCGTCACCCGAACAAGAGCAGAAAAATTGAAGAGCTGCTTCAAAAGTATATTTGCCACAACGTTGTTAAGCCGCAAAAAAATAAAGCCTGAAGATCAGGACTTTGTGTCCTGGCGCCTTGCTGGTGTAACTTCTATACCATTCCTTTAAAGGAGCCCCGTTTTTTGCCCGGGACGAAGTTACCCACTTCGGGTTAAAATAAGGCGGATTAAAATATCAAAAAAAGAAATGCGAAAGCCAGTATATAAGCGCAGCCATAAGCGCGCTTATGGGTATGGTAATGATCCATGCCCACAGAAGATTAACGGTAACGCCCCATCGTACTGCCGACAACCGCTTGGTTGCGCCCACCCCCATTATGGCTCCTGCAATGGTATGGGTAGTGCTTACCGGTATTTTAAGATGTTCTGTAACAAAAAGCGTAATGGCGCCTGCTGTTTCAGCTGCAACACCTTCAAATGGCGTTACCTTGGTAATACGGCTACCCATGGTTTTTACGATCTTCCAGCCCCCGCTTAATGTACCCAATGCTATTGCAGTATAGCAGGCAATCGGAACCCAATAAGGCATTTCCTCAAAGGATTGGATGCTGCCATGTGAGATGAGGGCAACAGTAATGATACCCATTACTTTTTGAGCATCATTGCCACCGTGCCCGATGCTGAATGCCGCAGAAGAAACCAACTGCAACCGCTTGAACCATACCGTAGATCTGTGGGCGTTCAACCTGCTGAGGTAAAGGGTGAAAGTACACATTATGAATACAATCAGGGCCAGGAGCAGCAGCTTAAAATTGTGCGAATGAAAGATCACCTTCATGGTATAGCTTTCGTAATGCGACCGTAGCCTGGCCGGATCGAATTCCATGATCTGGGAAAGGGTTAATGCCGTAATTACCATAATAGCTATAGAAAAAAACTTGGGCCAAATGCTTTTCCTGAACGAATTAATAAACCATAAGGAAATAACAAAGGCCATGAGCATGCCTACCAACGGCGCTAAAAAAATAAACGCTACGATCTGCAATACCGGCGCAGCATTTATAGCATAAAATCCTGCATGGGCAATAGCTGCGCCTGTAAATCCGCCAATTAAGGTATGCGAAGAAGAGGAAGGTATGCCAAACCACCATGTAATGAGGTTCCATATAATGGCGGCCGACAGTCCGGCCAGCACCACCTGGAGGGTAATATAGCTTTCCTTTACGGTTTTTGCTATGGTATTGGCTACACCATGATCTTTAAAAATAAAAAACGCCACAAAATTGAACAGCGCTGCCCACAGAACCGCCTGGAAAGGAGTGAGCACTTTGGTGGAAACAATAGTGGCTATTGAGTTGGCGGCATCGTGAAAGCCGTTAATATAGTCAAAGATCAAAGCTAAAATGATGATTACAACTAATAAGGTCATACCTCCTGGTTTGAAAATCTGGTAATAAGGATCGCTGATGGTTTCAAATTCTCAAACATTATGCATATTTAACCAGGATAGATTCAATTACATTGGCTGCATCTTCGCATTTGTCTGTTGCTATTTCCATGGCCTGGTAAATTTCTCTCTTCTTTATTACTTCCTTGGCGTCGGGCTCTGTAGCAAATAAACGTTCAATGCTCATATCAAATATATCATCGGCCTGGTTTTCTATACTGTTTATCTTTACCAGTGATTCTGTGATCTGGCGAAGGTTTTTCATATCGCGCAATTCATGCACTGCCGTTTTAATGTGTTCACAGGCCTGAACGATCAGTTCTGCAAATTTTTGCATGCCCTGATCATTGGGGTTAACGCGGTAAAATTTAATTTTTTTGGATGAAGCAAAAATATAATCAGCAATATCATCTAACGCAGAAGCAAGATAATGGATATCCTCGCGGTCGAAGGGGGTTATGAAATTCCTTCCCAATTCCGTAAATATCTTATGGGTAAGGTCGTCATTTACATGTTCAAGCTCTTCAATCTGTGACGCTATTGCCGACCTTTCATCATAATCCGGTTCGTGAACCACTTCCTTTAATTTGCGGGCCATTTCCAGTACTTTAACGGCAACATCTTCAAACAACTGGTAAAAAACCCTGTCTTTCGGTAAAAAGATCTTCATTATAGAATTGATCATAACAGAAACTTTGGGCAAAAGTAAAGGTATCATTTTCTGCCTGTCCCCGATTTCAAGAGTTAATAATTTCTTAACATGACCATTTTTCTTACACATCTTGCGCACGCTGTTAACGTTGCGGTAATGCCGGGAACATATTTTGTTAACGCTGCGGTAATTATGGGTTAACACCCGGAGCGTTCCTTTGCCGAAAATTCAGGTATGCAAATTATGTGTAGGATCTGTGCAGTATTTATTTTTATGCTATCCTTTCTGTTTGTTCGGGCGCAAACCGCGCCATTGGCAGGTAAGGTGGTAAATGAAAAAAACGAACCCATCCCCGGCGCTTCAATCAAAATTTCCGACGCTTCAGGAGGAACCCTTACGGATACAGAAGGCCGTTATGTTCTGCATCTTTCAACCGGCAAAACATATGAACTGATCATTTCTGCAGTAGGTTATACCGAGAAGCATATTGACGGGGCAGAAGTAGCAGAAGGCGGGGGGAGCGAACTGAATATTATATTAGAAGCTGCCGCAAAGAACCTGGAAACAGTAGTGGTTACCGCCAGCAGGACCAATGCGCGGAAAGAAACGGTAAATTCAATCATTGCATTCCAGAAAAATACAAATACTGTTGCTTCTGTTATTTCGGCGGAAAGCATCCGCCGTTCGCCCGATAAAAACACAGGAGAAGTATTAAAAAGGATCCCCGGAGCCAGCATACAGGAAGGGAAATACCTTATTGTTCGCGGCTTAAGCGACCGGTATAACACGGCTCTTTTGAACGGGGTGCAATTATCTACTACCGAGCCCGACAGGAAAACATTCTCCTTTGATATTTTTCCTT
>NZ_DAOMOZ010000007.1:19515-52836 GCF_035444585.1 Agriterribacter sp. | reverse complement strand
GCTCGGGAAAGAAAAGCTCAAACCTGCTCAGGTTGGTAACCTGCTTATCTACTTCTACCTGTGAAAAATCGGGACGGTAGGTAAGATCAAGATTCAGCGAGGGACCCAGGGAAATTTTTACATCGCCGCCAATATTCTTATCCCATACCGCTTTGCTGCCGCTAACATAATTTTTAGACAGTCCGCCAAGCACATAAGGGATAACAGAAATATTAGAGCGCGGGGCCGGCGGAGGCTCATCCCATACCAGGGTGCCGGTATATGCCAGCGCAGCTGTAGGGAACTGGCGTGGTACCGGTGTCCAGCTCGACTTTTCCGTAGTTTTCAGGTCGTTGCGACTGAAATTGATCCCCCATTGTTTTGCATCTTTTTTATACCGGATCGTTTTAAACGGAATAGCTGCCTCAAGAATCCATTTATCCGCATCGTTCTTCACCGCCGAAACCCATTTATTATCCCAGTTGAGATCCACTTTCGAACCTTCGTACATGGTACCGTCCCACTGCGCACCATAGGCGTTCGTCCCAAAAGCAAACCCTGTTGTCTGGTCTTCAAACGGATCAATAAATACCAGGAAATTGTCATTCTTCAGAAAAGCAAAATCACGCCGCAAAGATTCTACCATCAGCCTTGTATCCATTGGGTTATAACATACAGCAAGTAAATACACATTATTCTCATCGTATGTCATGCTAACATCGGTGCGTACGCCGGCAGCGCTGGTATCCATAGGCAACACCATATAAAAATCAGTGGCCACCTGTGCCTCTTTCCATGCCTGTTCATCGGCTATGCCATCAATCCTCACCGGCGATACAGCTTTATGGATATGGTATTGAAAGGATGCATTCTTTTTTTGAGCGTTGGAATAGGAAAAAGTCAACAGGAAAATACAACAGGTAAAAAAACGGTTCAATGGAATTGTTTTTTGATCTTGAAGGAGCGGAAAGATAAAGATTTTTTGAATGCTGCTTTAAAGGAAATATGTGCTGCCGCAGATGCGCAGGAGATAACGACCATGACGCGAAAATCCGGAATGCGCCCAATACAGAGCACCATCATTTTAGGACTGATGGTGGCAAATACGGACCATAAATATCTTCCAAAAATTGTTTAATTTTACATCATGGCTAAAAGCAAAATCATATTAAAGTCTGATAAGAAGAAGGGCAATGTTTCCAGAAAACAAGTCAGGGAAGCTGTCGCTTATGCTAAAACAGCGCCTGTAAAAAATAAAACCTCTGCTCTAAATACTTCTGTTATTATCAGCCCCACCAAAGCTGCATAATTTTTATGCGTCTGTTATGGAAGCACCAAAATACGAAAATTCCGTTTTTATCAATTGCCCCTTTGATAAAAAATACCAACCCATTCTTCAGGCTATTATCTATTCCGTTTATCGCTGTGGCTTCTTCCCTCGTACCGCACTCGAAGAAGACGATGCCCTGGAAAGTCGCCTCCATAAAATAATGCGCCTTATACGCCGCTGTAAATATGGTATTCACGATATTTCCCGCATCCAGCTTGCCAATAACAAGTTTCCCCGATTCAATATGCCCTATGAACTGGGGCTTTTCTTTGGCGCAAAATATTACGGATCAGGCATACAAAAAAAGAAACAAACGCTGGTATTTGAAAAAGACAAGTTCTCTTACCAGAAATTCATTTCTGACCTCAACGGAATAGATACAAAAGCACATGGTGGTAATCCTCATGAAATAATAATAAGTGTTAGGGACTGGCTTAAAACGAATTCTAAACGAGCTGTAATTCCCGGTTCTGCACTGATAAGCAAAGAATATAAAGAATTCCTGACGGAATTACCCATTATAGTTAAAAGAATGAATCTTAACCCCAAGAATTTACAAATGGTAGACTATACCATTATTGTTGAGGAATTTATTGCCGATAAATTGAGATGATTTTTCCTTTACCTAAAAGCGGAATACCAATACTCTATCTTACAACTTTATCTCCTCATCATTGCTGTCAAAAAAGTGAAACTCGGTGAGGTAGTAATTGTTATTGGTTATTAATTTGATCTTCTGCTTGTATTTCCAGCTCCACTTGCGGCGGATGGAAAAAAGCCAGCCTTTGGTAAGATATGCATATATGATGGGATGCACAACAATGGTAAGCCCTGTATGCTTTTGCATAACCAGGTAACTCAGGTTCTTTTCAATTTCATCTTCCAGCACCAATGTGGAGGATATTTTCCCGGTGCCGTTACAGGTAGGACAAACTTCCTGCGTATTGATATTCATCTCCGGCTTCATGCGCTGCCGGGTGATCTGCATTAAACCGAATTTGGAAATAGGAAGCACCGCATGCTTTGCCCTGTCGGCACGCATACAATCTTCCATTGCCTCAATAAGCCTGCGCTTATTGTCGGGCAGCTTCATATCAATAAAATCCACTACAATTATACCACCTATATCACGGAGCCGCAACTGGCGTGCTATTTCCGCTGCCGCTTCAAGGTTGGTTTCCAGCGCATTCATCTCCTGGTTATTGCTTACGCTTTTATAACCGCTGTTTACATCAATTACATGCAGGGCTTCCGTATGCTCAATAATGAGGTAGGCGCCGCTGGGCAGGTTTACTGTTTTGCCAAAGGATGCTTTTACCTGTTTGGTAATGCCATACTGATCAAAAATAGGGGCGCCATTGTGATAGAAAGAAACGATCTCTTTTTTCTCGGGAGCGATTTTTTGAATATAGTTGCGTGTATCGTTGTAAATATTCTTATCATTCACCACTATGCGGTTAAAGTCTTCATTCAGAAGATCCCTCAGCATACTGGTGGTTTTGGTTTGCTCGCTTAAGATTTTGCAGGGTGCGGTGGCTCCTTTAAGATTATGCTGGAGGCTTTTCCAGCTCTCCACCAGCATGATCAGATCTTCATGGAGCTCTGCCGTGTTTTTCCCTTCTGCTGCGGTTCTTACAATTACTCCAAAATTTTTAGGCTTAATGGACTCCACAATTTTATGGAGCCGCTTTCTTTCGTCGGAGGAATGTATTTTCCGGGAAACGGCAATGATATCATTGAAAGGCGTAACTACAACAAACCTGCCGGGCAGTGAAATTTCGCAGCTCAGGCGTGGTCCTTTGGCCGCGATCGGCTCTTTTAATATCTGAACCAGGATATTGGGCTTTTGCCCCAATACCTCATTTATTTTTCCTGTTTTAACAATTTCGGGTTCGGTCTGGAACTGTGAAAAATCAAATTCTGCCTGTGGATTCTGATTCATTGCCTGCTGTGTAAACTTGAGCAGGGAACGGGCATACGGACTAAGGTCTGTATAATGCAGAAAGGCATCTTTTTCAAACCCCACGTCTACAAAAGCAGCGTTGAGCCCGGGAATAAGTTTTTTTACTTTCCCGAGGTACAAATCACCGACAGCAAAACTGGCATCTGCTTTTTCATGGTGCAGTTCAACCAGTCTTTTGTCTTCCAGCAGGGCAATTTCCACGCCTAATGGAGCTGCATTAATAATTAATTCTTTGTTCAAGCAAAAAGCCTTTTAATCAACCATCAAACAAACAGGAGGAAAGCATTGGAAGGCTGGTTGTAATACAACTTACATTTAACGTAACCGCAAATACAAGCAACCTCCGGCTTCACATTAAATACATCGTTCAGTGCAGATTACCGGCATTGAAATACAGCAGTGGCTATTTGTTTTTCTTCTTATGACGATTCTTTCTCAGGCGTTTTTTACGCTTATGAGTAGCAATTTTATGACGTTTCCTTTTTTTACCACAAGGCATAAAACAAATAGTTTTTGTAGTTAATTATTATTATTTCAATGCTTTAATCCTCTTATCGATTTCTTTAAGCGCCTCAGGGTTTTGTACGAACTTTTTACCTTCTTCATACCACTGGACGGCTTTGGCGTTTTCACCATGGCGCTCGTAAGCTTCTGCCAGTAAAAATACCGCTTCCGTATTATCCGGTTCAGCCCGTACTACGAGGTTTAATCTTTCAATAGCCTTATCAAACTGCCCGGTCATTATTCCACCGTAACCCAACATAAACTGGGCGTACATATTTGTAGAATCCCTGCGCACCACCTCCAGTAACCTTTGAATACCTTCCATGGGGCTCGAAGCACCGGATGCACCAAAAATATAACTGCTTCCCAATCCAATTTTGCTGGAATCATTCCCGGGGTTCAATGTCAGAGCCTGTTTAAACAGGTCCGCCGCCTGGTTGGCCATCCACACCTGTAAAGCATGCTGCTCTACACCTTTGAGCTGCTTTAAATACAAATGGGCAGCAAAGGTGAGGCTTTTTTCAGAATTTTCCAATTTGGACTTTTCGCCGAGATAATACATGAAAGGCTCAAAAACATGGGCAGAATCCTTCCAAAAAGCAGCCAGTTCATCGTATAATTTTATTTTCTGGCCGGCTACATCTCCTCTTACAACAGAATTTTCTTTTGCAGTAAGCCAGGCCTGCCGTTCGGGCGAAAGCCTTGATTTGGCAGTTTCAAGTATAGAAGCGGATTCTAATTGTTCTTCTTTATGGTCGGCCGCTGCCTGCGCCGCCGGGGTTTTTGAAGCATGTGGCTTGGTTCTCCCCAAAAAATAAAGGCTCAATAAAAGCACGAGCCCCGATGCCACAACTATCCATTGTTGTTTTTTCACTCATCTTGAATTTGGAGCGAAGTTAAATGCTATCTTCCGTCTCATCATCAAAATTCTCCTCAACCGGTTTAGCCGATTGCAGTTTCTTTACTTCGTGAACAAATTCTTTAGCGGGCTTAAATGCAGGTATATAATGTTCAGGTATATGTACTGCTATGTTTTTCTTAATATTACGTCCTATTTTAGCGGCTCTCTTCTTGGTTATAAAGCTTCCAAAACCGCGGATATAAATATTTTCTCCTTTGGAAAGATTTTCTTTAACCTCTTTAAACAAAGTTTCCAGTGTAACTAAAACATCTACTTTTGGAATTCCGGTTTTTTCAGAGATATTATTAATGAGATCGGCTTTTCGCATGGTATTGTATTTTATAAGTAAATGAAATTCAATGATAAAATAACATAAATAATGTATTTTCTGCAAGTTATTATTGTAAAAAATTTTTATTCTATCTCCAAACGGGTGCAAAAGCAGGCATTTGCCCTTACACTGTATTTGATTATTACTGAACGTGCAGAATATCAGAAAATTGTATATTATATAAACAAAAACTTCGGCAGGTGGTTGAATAACAGATAATTATCGCCCTATGCATTCATTTTTTACTAAGAAAATATTGGAATGGAATAAAAAAAACAACCGGCGGGACATGCCATGGAAAGGTGAAAAAGACCCTTATAAAATCTGGCTCAGCGAAATTATTCTTCAGCAAACGCGGGTGGAGCAGGGATGGGATTATTACCTGAAATTCATCAATACTTTTCCAACGGTGCAACAATTGGCCCATGCGCCTGAAACGCAGGTTTTTAAACTATGGGAAGGCCTGGGTTATTATTCACGCTGCAAAAACCTCATTGCCGCCGCCAAAATCATTGATAAAGAATACAATGGTGAATTTCCGTCTTCCTATGAAAAAATACTGGAACTGCCGGGGGTGGGGCCCTACACGGCTGCAGCCATAGCTTCTTTTGCATTTGACCTTCCCTTTGCCGTGGTTGATGGCAATGTGCTCCGGGTGCTGGCCCGGATATCGGGCACGGAAACGCCCGTTGATTCCGCCGCAGGAAAAACATTATTGAACAAACTGGCGACCAGGCTGCTAGATAAAAAACAACCCGGGTTATACAACCAGGCTATAATGGATTTCGGCGCTGTAATATGCAAGCCCAAAGCGCCCGCATGCAAACAATGTATAATGCGGGAGAACTGCAGGGCTTTCTTATCGGGAACGGTAGAAAAGTTTCCCGTAAAAGAAAAAAAGATCGTTAAAAAAACGCGGTGGTTGTATTATTTTATTATCACACACAAAATGCGGGTATATATCCGTAAAAGAACAGCCAAAGACATCTGGCAAAATTTGAATGAGTTTTTACTGGTAGAAAAAGATGGCCCGCTCACCAAAAAAGACCTGCTGATGCAGGCTCCCGTAAAACAGCTGTTTCGGCAAAAAGGAACATCAGTTACACAAATCTCGAGAGTCTATACCCACCAGCTTACTCACCAAACGGTGCATGGACAATTTATTGAAATAACAGTAGATCATATACCCAATTTAGGAGCGGATTTTGTGGGAGTAACTTATCGTGACCTAAGCCGGTACCCTTTTCCAAAATTTATGATTACTTATTTGCAGGAAAAAAATGTAAATTTAAGTCAGCATTGATGAAGGAAGTTCATTTGAAGGAATCAAAAACAAGTTTTATGCGAGGAGTAAACAGAGTAATGTTAATCGGCAATCTGGGTAAGGATCCTGACATTCAGTTTTTAGAAGGAAACATAGCTGTAGCAAAATTCCCGCTTGCAACAACGGAAACATTTAAAGACCGCACCGGGAAACTGATAAGTCAAACGGAGTGGCACACCGTAGTACTTTGGCGGGGATTGGCTGAGCTTGCACAAAAATATCTTCATAAGGGCAGTTTGGTATATATCGAGGGAAGACTGCGCACCCGGAGCTGGGAAGATAAAGAAGGCAACCGTAAGTTTGCTACAGAAGTGGTGGGCGACAACCTCATTATGCTCGACAAAAGAGTGGATAGCGCCCATGGCGCAAACAATGCCAATGATCATCCTGAAGGATTCAATAGTGATATTCCCCCGCTCGGCGACTCTTCTTCTGAAAACATGGCTTTTTAAAATCTTACACGAATACTTACTTTTGTACGTTAATAAAACAGGGCTGTTTGAAAAAGTAATATTTTGCCACAAAGTCGCTGCCCTGCCTTTTCCGGCAATCAGCACATGAAGAAAACAAAACCTGAGGATCAGTATTTTGTGGCATAGCGTCTTTGTGGCATATTTACTATGCCGGATCTTTTGCAACCGCCTCTTATCAATTACACCACTTTACTCACAAAAAAACACTTAGCTTGGATTATCCATCGGCATATTACAGTTTGCTTAAACTTGAGCCGGTACTGTTGGCTGTTAACCCCCAAAGCATTACCATTTTAATTGTATTACTGCTTTCATTATTGATCGTATCTTTTTTTGTATCCGGGGCAGAAGTGGCTTTATTTTCTCTTACTTACAGAGACATTAATATGCTCAAAACAAAGCAGCATCCGGCCGCCAGAAGGATCATTACATTGCTCGACCAGCCCAAAAGACTGCTGGCAACGCTGCAAATAGCAAATACGTTCGTAAACATAGGCACCATTATAGTAACCAATGTGCTGATGGACGAATTGCTCGTGCAACCCAATGCATTTTTAAATTTCGCTATCAAATTAGTTGTTATCGTTTTTTTACTTGTACTTTTTGCCGAGATCCTGCCCAAGGTATCGGCTACCCAAAACAATATAAGATTTGCTTACAGCGCTTCCCTGCTGATAGAAGTTTTATTCAGCTTCTTCAGCCGCATGAGCAGGTGGTTTGTAAAATTTACGGATGGTATTGAAAGAAGCTTCGGCGGGTTAAAACACCACCATGTTTATAATCCCGCCGACATTGACCAGGCAATAGAAATGAATGCCACCGAAAATACTACAGAAGAAGAAAAAAATATTCTCCGGGGCATTGCACGGTTCGGACAGGTTACGGTAAAACAAATTATGCGTACCCGGCTCGATGTGAGCGCTATTGACTACAATACAGGCTTTCACGAACTGAAAAATAAAATAGAGGAGCTGCATTATTCGCGCCTCCCGGTTTACAAAAACAGCCTCGATGATGTGGTAGGCATTATACACAGTAAAGATGTGTTACCCTTTATTAATGAAAATGATGATTTTGACTGGCGCCCGCTCATCCGACAGCCTTATTTTGTTCCCGAACAAAACCTGATCAGGGATCTTTTACGTGAACTGCAAAGAAAAAACACGCATTTTGCCGTGGTGGTGGATGAGTTTGGCGGAACTGAAGGCATTGTAACCATGGAAGACATCATGGAAGAAATTATTGGTGATATACGCGATGAATTTGATGACGAGGAAAGTGTGAACAAAAAAATAGATGACCACACCTATATTTTTGAAGGCCGGATAATGATAACAGATGCCTGTAAGGCCATGGGACTAAATGCCGATACTTTTGACCAGGTAAGAGGAGAAAGCGAATCCCTGGCGGGACTGGTGCTGGAATTGGCCGGGGAAATACCGCAGGAAAACCAGGTCATTCCTATTGGCGATTTTGAATTTACCGTTATGGAAATTGATAAAAACAGGATCAAGAAGGTAAAAGTAACCATCAGGCTGTTGACCGCCCAGTAATGGCTGACTGAGCTAATTTTAATGTGTTGTATTGCCTTCAAAGGTGAAAAGAGAGCAGTAAAACGTTTCTTTCACTTTTCACAAAATAGCAAAACATATTATGGTTAACTTAACGGCAGGAATTAAAGTAATTGTAAAAATGATCAAACATACAGGCATTTTGCTTCCTTTTTTATTTTCCGTACTGCTATTTTCCTGCAACAGCAATTATACTCCGCGCCCCAAAGGATATTTTGCCATAGATTTTCCCCGGCACGAATACCGGTTGTTCAACCAGCCGGATTACCCCTACAGCTTTGAATATCCTGTATACAGTACTGTAACCGAAGACAGCTCTCTCTTTGATGAAAACCCCGATAATCCCTACTGGATCAATATTGATATCCCTTCTTTTAATGCCCGGATATACCTGAGCTATAAAACGATCGGCGGAAGATCGTCATACAGAATAAAGACCGAACACGGGTATAAAGATTCTTCTTCCTTAAATACGTTTGAGAACCTGCGCGAAGACGCCTATAAAATTACATACAAGCATTCCGTAAAAGCATCTTCCATTGAAGATTCGGCATTCATAACCCCCCACGGCATTGGCGGCGTTTTTTTTAATGTAGGCGGCAATGCGGCAACCGGAAAGCAGTTCTTTGCAACCGACACAGCAAAGCATTTTCTGCGGGGCGCCTTGTATTTTAATGCCACACCCAACGAAGACTCCCTGGGTATTGTATACGATTTTTTGCAGGAAGATATGCTGCATATGATCAATACGCTGGAATGGAAATAAGGAAGCTGTAAGATATAAGCATTGCTGATTTGTTGATCTCTGATCTTGGTAGGTGGTCCTTTATACGCCGTACTTAACCGGTGCACGCTATTTCTTTGGCTGCGCCGCCCGAAATGACTCTTCAGCTACCCAGTTGCCTTTTCAGATCCCCGTGGTCCCAACTGATCCGGATATCTGTTATTTTATTATCAGGGCTTAAGCGGAAGATAAAAATATGATCGCTGTCAAAATGCGACCCTTTGGAAGGAATATCTCCGAAATCTTTTTCCTGCGTGCCGCGTATCACTACCTGGCACCGAACGGAATTGTCGTCTTCCGCTACCGCAGCATCTAAAGTGTTATCAATATCAGGGAAACAATCAATGAGTGCAGACCAGATATTTTTCCCCAGCTCATATATCCTGCCTTTTCCGGCATCTCCCAAGGGCTTAAAATCTACAGTTCCTTCGGGATCACACAGGCTGAGCATTTTACCTACATCCTTTTGCTGGTAAGCGAACATAAATTCAACACATGCGTTTTTAAGGCTTAATGCGCGTTGTTCAAGAATGGTGACTGGCATATGTGTAATTTTATTTTGTGAAAAAAGCATTTACTTCAAACTTTCGGCAGAAACAAAATTTTTATAGTCCCAGAAGCCGGAAACATTTACAATTTTCCATGCCCCGTTTTGCTTTTCCATCAACCTCACTTCCTTGCTGAACTGGAATTGTTCACCCGGCTGGTCGCTGTTGTACTGATCCCATAATAAATAGGCAACGGTGTCGGCATAAAATTTTGTAATGATGTTTTTACGCAAAACTACCGGATGACTGCTGCCTCCGGGCTCTACGGGGTAGGTTTTGATGTAATTGCCGATCCCGGAATCAACTGCCGCCCATCCTGTTTTGGCATCTATAGTACCATCCCCGTTGTTCCAGGCCTGAAAAACATAGTTGGTTTGCGCGTAAAAATTTTTCCAGCTTTCATAATCGCGTTTATAAAAAAACGTGTTTCTCCTTCGATCACCTCCATGATCTTTTCTATTTCTTTGGCTTCATTGAAAGTTACACCGGATGCCCGCTCTGTAGTAGCGCTGTTGCACGACTGAAATAAAATACAGGCGAAAAGTAACAGGGAAGTGATTCGTTCCATTTTGTCTGTTGTTTACATAAAAGTAATAACAGCCACAACCGGTTACATTGTAAAACTGCGACAAAATTGCCCGGGAAGCATTATTTTTTATTGAAGGGTCTTTGTCACCGGCTTTTGGATCATGGTAGCCAACTCCTTATTGGCTTCAAGGTATTGCTGCGGGGTGCGACCCGTAAATGCTATAAAATCTTTTATAAAATGCGACTGGTCATAATAAGCGCAGTCGCTGAAAAGCTGTACCCAGTCTGCCTCTTTTTTACCCGCTATCCTGTTCATTAAAAATGAAAAGCGCCGGATACGTGCATAGTATTTGGGGCTGAGCCCTACCTTCTTAAAAAACTTCCGCTCAAAGTTCCTGCGCGACATAAACACATCTTTCAGCAAATCATTTACAGGCAGCATACCATTGTATTCAACGATCCGGTTGGCTGCCTGATCTATATAATCCGGTTCAGGTATGTGGTGATCGCATAACTCCAGAACAAATGCTTCCAGCAGCTTCGCTTTTTCAGCGTTATCGGTAAGCATCCTCAATTGCTGCTCTATATGCATTATCATCCGCAAGCTGAACTTTTCCTTCAGGTCAATCCGCTCTTCCGTAAACTCATACATGGGCAAGCCAAACAATGAGGCCAGCCCGGCAGGTTTAAATACAATTCCCGCAATGGAAATAAAGCCGCTGATCTGCAGCGAATAGCTATATATCGCCTGCCCGGCAATAAAGCTGCCGGGCACAGTAAGCGTGTCGTATTTTTTATTTTTTAACGTGTAGGCGTCCCCGGTATTGAACACGATGGAGCAAAACCCATTGGGCGGCGACTCTACAACCAGGTCACTTACCGGATCCCCCTGTGAAGTCCATATATAATAGGTTTCAATAAAAGGAGCCAGTTGTGCGCAGGGCCTGAACTTTTGATACAACATACATGATTTATTGCATTCCGGCATTCCGGAAAATAGCCGTTCTTACAACATCTTATCTGCAAGGGACCGCCGGGTATTTTTTACTTTCATGTCTTCGCAACTGTTCGTCTGTATTTTCAAAAGTATCATTTTTGCGGGATAAAACAGAAAGCTCTGATCACCTGCGGAAATGGATGGCACCGGAGAAACCATTTAACCCTTTAACCATCTGACCCATACCCTTATGTAGAGGCTTTCCAATACTTCAGGTCTACCAAATCAGCAGGAACAGGATACATGTTCCAATGCTTATGAAGTACAAGGGCTGCACCCAATGCCGTACCCTGGATCATCTCCGCCGCATACACTTTCTTACCGGGAAAAACATTTGCCAAAAACTGCATGTACAAGCTGTTCCTGCAAAATCCCCCGTCAACATATATCGTTTTTATATTGCTGCCGCCCAATATCATCTCCAGCGATTTTTTTTGCTGATTGATCAAATCAGCCATAAGTTGATGATATGCCTCAGAAACGGAATGAAATTCTTTTAAGTTTCTCCTGTGGAATATGCATGGTGCAGTAGCGCTTTCCGGTATGGATGCAGATTGTTTTACAGCATCCGTATTGTTCAATAAAAGCTGTTGCAGCAGTTGCCGGTTTGGAATTACCGTTTTAAAAAAAGTAGCGGCTACATTAAAATACGCAGCTATCCGTTGCACCTGCTGATCATGATCATTTCCGGCAAAAAGCATAGCAGTTTTTACAGGATCACCACCATAGGTAAGATAACTCAAACATCCTCTTTCCAACTCATCTGCCCCCGGTAACGCTTTATTGAAAGGATTAAGACCAATAACCCAGGTACCGGTTGAGAGTATTATAAAGGGTTCTTTAAAGCTGGCGAGGTAAGGAATAGCAGCTGCAGAACTATCATGCAAACCAATGCCTGCCACAATGCTTTCGCTTTCTTTTTTTCCAACAACAACCATCGTATCGCCATTTGCTACATCAGCCAGCTTTTCTCTTATTCCTTCCGCCTTCACCCAGGAGTGATAATCCATACCTGCAAAATTCCACATCGCTGAATGACAACCCACATTGGTCATTTCCGCAAATATTTTGCCCGTAATCAAAAAGCTGAGATACTGGGGAAAGTGAAGAGACCATGTGATCCGTTGAAAAGCTTCCGGCCTGGTTTTTTTTAACCAGTATAATTGCAGGCCGGCGTTGAGGTGCCCCATTATGGGAGAACTGGTGCTTTCCGCAAAAGAGTCCTCGCCTCCCCTGGCGGCTAAAAATGCCTGTTTAAGGTTTTCCGGATAAGGTTTCAAATAGTTGTACAAATATCCAACCCTGTTGCCTGAAGCATCTATATGTACCATTGACGCTCCGTAAGTTGAAAAATTTACAGCTTTTAACTGAAAATTGGAGGATCTTTTCAGTTGGTCATAGCGGTCAAGCAGCCAAGAACCAAGCACGTTTATGTTCTCACAAGGAAATCCGTCGTCGTCAACTATTTCATCAAAACAGGTAACTTCCTCTTTTACAACTTTATATTGTTCATTAAAAACCAATAATTTCTTATTGGTTTTGCCTATATCAAAAACGGCTACAACAGGCTCTTTTACGCTCATGCATTACATTCTTTAGAAAACTTATTTATGAAGGGAATTACCATAACCAACTACTACCACAGCAAGAATAACAGTAGCAATACCCGCTATAATTGTTCTTTCCGTTTTTTTACTTACACCACTCCATTCTTTTAACGCAAAGCCCCAGCCATTTGCAACAAGAATAATAAATGCCATGTGAAGGATCCACGAGCTCGATCCATTACCCAACTTACTTTCACCCATACCATAAAATAAATACTGCAAGAACCATGTAGTGCCGGCCATTGCACAGAACAAATAATTTTTGAGCAGGGGCGTTCTGCGGTTGATATAGTTGCCAAAGCTCCTGTTCCTGGCATTTAACACCATGCACCAGATAAAATTGGTAGTCAATCCACCCCACAGCAGCACAACATAAATAACATTATTCCTAAAAAGAAAATTAATATTTTTTGTTGGATTAGCGGTTTTCCAGGCTTCATTGGCAGTTTCCGCCATCGCTGTGCCGGCTTCAATTCCATAGTTAAACCCCGCGCTTAATATACCCGACAGGATGCATACAATCAATCCTTTTTTCAGATTGAATTCACTCACACTTTTTTTCTTTTTTTCCTCAGTCAGTTCTTTTTCTTTCCGGTAACCTGCCTTACCGCAAATAAAGATGCCCAATAAACAAAGTACCACTCCTGCCAATACCACATTGCCCCAGGTACTGCCAAGCAAGTCAGAAAAAGTAGTTTTACCGGATGCATTAACAAGATCATAATAAATTGGCGGCGCCAGCGCACCAAAAGCGGAAGTAAAACCCAATAAAACAGAATTACCTAATGACATGCCCAAATAACGCATACCCAACCCATACATTAGTCCGCCGATGCCCCACAAAACACCCCAAAAGAAAGTCCAGAACACGGTATCAAAAGATGCTTCGGCAATAATGGATGTAAAACCCGGTACGGTAAGCCAGGCCGCAAAAGGTGGAATAATAAGCCAGGAAAACAATCCGCCGGCCAGCCAATAAGATTCCCACGACCACCCTTTTACCTTGTTGTAAGGTATATAAAAGCTACCGGATGCCGCACCACCAATAAGGTGATAGAAAACGCCAATTATTGCCTGCATTACCATTTTGAATTAAACAGATAATCGCCCGATCCCACTTCAAATACAGCCCATTGTTCCTCCAAACGTAAAAATTTACATTCCTTTACCCGGCTTATACGCCGGCCGCTTTCTGTAATTGATTTAATTTCTTTAGTGGGTATGTAAACTGTAGCCACTGTGTTTGCCGGTATGCTCACTGCATATTCTATTGAGCCTTTTGTTTTTTTCCAGGCAGAACGGATCTCTCCTTTCACTGAGCGGTAGCTGGCTTCTGCATGCTCCAGGTCATTTATGATATAAGGATGCAGTATGAATTTTGCAAAGCCGGGATTTTCAATATCAGGCAAAATACCTGCAATATATTTATACAACCAGGAGCCTACAGAACCCATCATCGGGTGATTGTGTGAATTCATAGAGCCGCCGGTTTCATATTCCCATCTCTCCCATAAAGTAGTGGCTCCTTTGCTGAGCATATAACCCCAGCCCGGATAAGTAGTTTGTGTGGCTATTTTATATGCGGTTTCTACCTCTCCGTTTTCAGTTAACATTTCCAGCAGGTACTTGGTACAAAGATTTCCTGTTGTAAGATGATAGCCTCTTTGCTTTACATCTTTTACCAGGCTGGCCATTACACGGGGCAGTTGCTGCTGCGTGGGTGCACCAATAAATATGGCAAAAGCGTTGCAGGACTGATTGTTACTTCCATAGCCGCCTTTTGATTCATCCCAGAATTTAGTATTAAACGCTTCCAGCGTATGCTGTGCCAACCGTTCATACCGGTACCTGTCATTCGCCTTACCCAATATTTCCGACATTTGAGCAAGTATCTTTGCGCTGTAATACAGGTACCCGGTAGACATCAATTCGCCGGGGGTATTAACAGAAAGTGCACCATAACTATGCCCTTGTGCCCCGAAAGCTGCAGGCGGCGACCAATCGCCATAGTAGCTGTATTCAACTATACCATCTTTGGTACGGGTAGTTAAATACTCTACCCAGGCTTTCATTGAGGGGTAATACTGCCGGATTATTCCGGTATTACCATAGTATTCATAGCTCTTTAATGCCAACAGGAGAAAACTTACAGACACAGGATCGGCAGGTTTGCCACCGACCTTATACGGAGCTGTATCCGTTATTTCCCCGTTTTCATCTTGTGTATCGCATACGTCCCGAATGTATTTAGCATAGAACCTGTGCAGGTTGAAATTGTAAATAGCCTGCTCTATACGAACAGTAAGATCATTTAGCCAGCCCATTCTCTCATCGCGCTGGGGGCAGTCTGTGGGTATGCTGTGCAGGTTACTCGCTTCCGTACGCTGCACCATTTGGTTGATGCGGTTCAGCAAATCATTGCTGCACTTAAACTGACCCGCAACTTCAACATCGGAGCGCACTTTTTTTATAATAAAATTATCAATAGCGGGTTTGCCGGGCCATCCTTCTACCTGCATGTAACGAAATCCATGATAGGTAAACCGCGGTTCCCATTTTTCTTCTCCTTCTCCTTTAAGAATGTATATATCGGTAGCAGCGGCAGTGCGCAGGTTTTCCTGGTTAACAGTACCGTTGTCGTACAGTACCTCCGCAAAGCGTAATGTAATCTTTGTACCTTTTTCGCCTTTTACTTTCAACGCCACCCAACCTGCCATATTTTGGCCGGCATCCATTACGTATATGCCGGGGGCGGCTTCCTTTACAGATACGGGAGAGAACGCATCAACAACCCGTATGGGTTCTAATTGCTGCGCCATCATTTTGCCTCCCGGCGCTTCTACTACCGGCGCTACGCCCCATGTTTGATTGGGCAATCCTTTGATGATGGTATCGGATGGCAGATCCCATTCAGGTTTTTCCAGCCTGGCGTCATATACTTCCCCGTCAAATATACCTGCAGATACTACGGGGCCCAATGTTACATTTCTCACAGAACCTGAATTGATCACTTCCATTGTGCCATCTGTGAAAAAGAATTCCATTTGCATACGCAGCTTGGGCATACCATACCAGCCGGGTGCAACTGCTATTACCATTACATTATCTTTTTGCAGGAAGTTCTTTATGTCGTAGGTAGTATAGTAAACAGTTTTGCTGAAATCGCTGGTAGCAGGGTCTAACACGTGATCTCCCACTTTTTTACCGTTTATCTCCATCTCATTGTATCCAATACCCGCAACATAGGCCCTTGCTTTCGAAATTTCTTTGTGAAAGGAAAATACCCGCCGGAAATAATGCACTTTCCCGATCCATCCCGAGGGAAAGCCAACCCAGTCGCCGCTCCAGTCTGCCTGATCCATCAGTCCCATTTCAAAGGTAGCAGTTTCACTTACCGAGGGGGAGGGATTGTTTTGGCTCCATACCAAAACTTTCCAGTAATACTTTTTCCTGCTTTCTAAAGCTACTCCCTGGTACAATATACCTGCAGACTGTGAAGACACTGTTTTACCGGAGTTCCAGATATTTCCTTCTCCCCTGTTCAGCTTTTCCAACACATCCGACACCAATACCTGATAAGCAGCCTGCTGCATGTTCCGGAACGTGCTTTTTATCTGCCAGCTGAACTGGGGGGTACGCGAATCAATACCCAGGGGATCAATCGCGTTATCACACCGCAATGCGGTCACTGCTATTGTTCCCGGCTTAATCCTATCTCCTGCCACAGCAGATATACCCAGTACAAAAGAAAATAAAATGGTAAAAAAAGACATCCGGCTACGGAAAAAGCGATCGTTCATATCAACTGTCTTTATATGCAGAAAAGTTGTTGGCTATACAATTAATTTACGTAAAAATTTTGAGGTTTTCACCGCATCGTTTTCTTTGATAAGAACATCTATCTCGTTGTAGTGAGTATCCACTATATGCTCATATTTTTTCACCCATTCAATACTTTCCGAAATTGCATCCACCGCATCTTCCCGGTAGGGATACTGATCCATAGACAGCCATCCGGCATACCCTGTTTTCTTCAGCCAGAACAACAGCTCTACATAGCAGGTAAAATGCACACTGCTTACGATCATATCATCATCCCAGTTGCCATGGTTATCATTGAAATGCATGTGATATAAAAGATCACCTGCTCTTTTAGCCAGCACTACTGCTTCAGCTACATTTTCACCGGCATAAAAGCTATGCCCGGTATCTATGGTAATGCCTACATTGCTGCATCCTGTTTCTTTAGCTGCCAGAATAGTATCTGCCATCCTTGCATGATAAGAGAAATTGCGCGGTTCTTTGGGTTTGTATTCCAGGGCATATTTGATGGAAGGAAATTCAAGCGCCAGTGTTCTTGTATGTTCTGTCAGCCAGTTGCGTTCCTGATCGTAGTCTGCGGCCAGCAAATAATCATATCCATCCTGCCCCAGCCAAAGGTTCACTATTTCACAATTCATTTTCAACGCTATTTCACTCATCTCCCGCAGGTAATCTAATGCCCGCCGGCGTATAACCGCATCGGTGCTGGTAATACTGCCCCGGCCAAATTCAGGGATGGTAAAGGTGTCGGGAATAATGCTTGCACAGGCAATGCCGGCATCATTTAGCCTGCTTTTCATATCTTTTACATTATCAGGGCGTATATCCCATGTACCCACCAGTTCAATACCCTCAATATGGGGTACATTTTTAATGGCGGCTTTCAGCATATCTTCTGTAGACGGATTGCTTTTATAGCCCGGGCAAAACCTGTCTCTTGTATTTCCCAGGTTACCCAGGATAATAGCATACTTATTCTTCATGGCAATCATTTTTAATACCCTGATCAATTCTCATTAAAGCGCATGTTACATGCGCCATTCATAATTTTTCCATTTCCCCATTACTTTACCCAGATCTTCTACCTGTTCTTCACTGATCGGGATCATTTTTCCAAGGGTGGTAGACAACACCAGCGATTTGGCGCTGAACTCAGCAACTTCCAGATAATCAAACGCCTGTAATAGCTTATTCCCTGCTACTATCACACACTCATTTTTAACTACAACTACCGGTGTTTCCGCAGAAATGATAGCAGGAATTTTATCCATGCCTGCAAACTGTTCTCCAAACTCCACCATCCGCACATCCTGCAGGTATATCCATGTTTCAGGAATCGTTCTTACATTGAACTCTGTACCTGTTATTGCAAAAGAGGTAAGGTAGGACGATTGTGTAATTATGATAGCATTGATGTCTTTATGCTTCTCATAAATTGCCTGGTGCAGGTGGGCCGATTTGCAGGGGTGCTTCCCTTTTTCGCTTTGCCCTTTTCTAACCTGCACAATATCTTCAAGTCTCAGATCCCAGTTAGAGCAACCATCAGGAGTAATAAGAAAATCATCGTCTTCCCATCTTGCCGACACGGTTCCGTAAGCCCCCATGATTAAGCCATGCTCACAGGCACGTTTCACTATTTTACAGATTTCCAGTCTTTTTTCCCTTTCTTCTGAAGAGTGGCAAACATCATCCATTTCTGTATACGACGGCAATAGCTGATTGTCGAAAGCCGCCACCTGCTTATCCGACAAATAAGCCGGCTCTCCGATCATATTGCCATATAATATAGACCTGGCAGTCATTTCCAGTAATTCAAACTTCTGATAAGCATCCGACAAACTCTTTCCGCCAATTACCGTTCCGTGGTTTTCCATAATAACAGCTATAATACCCAGGCGGAACTGTTCCGCGATACTTTCTCCCAGCTCGGCGCTGCCGGGGATAGCATAGGGAGCATATCCAATTTCGCCACACAGCCGTTTTACCTGCGGAAGAATATTGGTATTGGGAATCTTCCTTGCGATACTGAAGGCCACTAACGCCGGCGGATGCGCATGAACAATGGCCTTAACATCCGGCTTGGCTTTATAGATAGCCTGATGAAAAGGAAATTCGGAAGATGGCTTCTGGTCGCCTATAACAGATCCATCTGATTTTATACAAACAATATCCGTGGATTTAAGCAACCCTTTATCTACGCCCGTTGGGGTAATCCAAATATCGCCGTTATCATCAATAACAGATAAGTTCCCGCCAGATGTAGTGGTTAAAATTCTTTTATAAATACGCTGCATTACGAGTCTGATCTGGTCCCTCGGATGCATGTATGTTGTATTAAGCAGGCTATCCATAAATTAATGCTAAATATTTATTCACGTCATTCAAGAAAACAAACTTAGAAATCAATATTAGCATTCCTATCCTGTTTTGACCTGCCTTTACAAGTAATTTTTCAAGGAATTACAGGTTGATTTACGGATATTTGGTTTGCTAAACTTCTGACCCGGCCTGTTCATAAATTGATCGTCTATGAAAGAATTAAAAGTCATTGATCTTATTTCGGTTGATCCTTATTCCAGTACATCCAAATACCTGCAGATAGCCAATGCTGTTTTAAAAGAAATTGAAAAAGGAAATATCAAAGCAGGCGACAATATGCCATCTATTAATGAATTAAGTATTGAACTTGATATCGCCCGTGATACCGTGGAAAGAGGATACAAGTACCTGAGAAAGCTGGGTGTTATTGATGCAGTACCAAGAAGGGGCTATTTTATAGAGAATACAGACTTCAGAAGACCCTTGCATGTTTTTTTGCTTTTTAATAAGCTCAGCACGCCTAAAAAGACGATTTACGATGCATTTGTAAATACACTGGGCGAGCAGGCAAGTATTGACTTTTATGTTTACAACAACGATTTTCATTTATTCAAACGTATGCTGGGGAACAACAAAGAACATTATACTCATTTTGTAATTATCCCGCATTTTGTAGAAGGTGGCGACAACGCGCATGATATTATTAATACCATTGCAAAAGATAAACTGGTATTGCTTGACAGAACCCCGCCCGGCGTAACCGGCGATTATGCGTCTGTATTAATAGATTTCGAAAATGATATTTATCAGGCGCTCAATGACGCTATTGAGCAACTGATCAAATACCATACTATCAATATTATTTTTCCGCACAACAGTTACTATCCCAGGGAAATACTAAAAGGTTTTACACTTTTTTGCCAGGATGCTACTTTCCAGTATAAAATAATCAATGATGTAAATGATGTGGAGATCAGGAAAGGGGAGGTATATATTAACCTTATTGAGGATGACCTGGTAACACTGATCGAAAAGATAAATACAACGAATTATATTATCGGAGAGGAAGTGGGTATAATATCTTATAATGAAACACCTATCAAAAAAGTTGTGCTGCGCGGCATCACCACTATTTCATCCGATTTCGGAGAGATGGGTATAATGGCTGCCAACGCAGTGCTATCCCAATCCATCAGGAAACAAAAAGTACCTTTCCGGCTTACACTCAGACCTTCGTTATAATTTATTAAGTACGCTGCGGCAGCGCTTAACGGATCGGCTTCCGGTAGACTACTTCTGCCCAGCAGCTTATTCCAACAAGAGGCTTTGCAAACTCAAAGCACTTGTCTTCCTCATCTGTACCCATACACCGGAATACATACCACACAGGTTTTCTGCCCAATGGATGTTCTTCATCATCGGGGTAACGACGAAGACCTAATCTCAATCCTCCGTCAAACCGATAATCCCGCCAGCTTTGATAATGAAAGCTCTTAACAGCATTCAATCCTTTTATCTTTTTCCAAACATATGCCATACTTGCTGCCTGATCCAGCAAAGCCTCCCGGGTATAATCACGCGAATTGGGACCTTGCTCACTAAGGTATAATAAGCGCAAATATTTGCCTTTGTAAAACGTATGCGGCTGATTCACCCATGCATTTATTACTTCCACATTCCGGAAAGTGATCATCTGCGTATCAAAACTAAAATCTGTACGCTCATCAAGCCAGGCTCTCGGCTCAAACAAAGATTGAGGAAAGGGATGATAACCGATACCCCAATCGAAGTCGCCTTCAAGAGCCGAATAATGTAACAATATTTCCAATAGCTGCTTCGGGCGATAGAAACGCTTAACCGGCGCCCAGTTCCAATTATGCGTTAAAGATATCAGTGTTTTAGCATGAGCATTGTATTTTCTTGCAGTGAGATATATGAGCCGCATAGAAGTGTGATAGGCATTCATGTACAAATCCGGATCTTTCTCTCCCATATTTGTCCAGGTCCATCCGGCATCCACTTCATTTTGAGCTATCCAATAATGAATACGCCCAAACTGTTTATCCGGGCGGCTGTAACGGGATGCTAAAAAATCAAGCGCTGCTCCGTAATACGCCATACCTGCTGCACTAAAGGTATTTGGCATACAGTAAACACCTGCCGGGTCACAATCCGGATGAGCCATTAACTTACCAATACCGGTGTCACTAAACTGAAAAGCCTGATCCACTAAAATTATCGCCGATACAATCAGCTTTCGTTTAGCAGCCTCCATCATCGTTCTATCCATTGCTTTAACCCATGATAGATTGGCATGATAGGTTTTCCCATTGTAAATAAAAGGCATGGATGTATCAGTTGCGTTACTATTGAAAAGACCCCTTAGCCAGATATTTACCGTGACAGCCGAAACGCCTAAAGAATCAATATCCTTTATCATTTCAGCATCTTTTGCATTAAAATCACCAAGCCCTTTCATATTGGCAGGCTGCTCATCAGGTAAATCGTATTTGGCTACAATACTATCAGGATAATGTGCATGAGACCGCATCCGCATTTTTCCGTTACTTTTTTCCATAATTACCCACTTGGAAAATAAGGCATCCCTTGTATGTTTGCCTTCCGTAACCTGTCTTTTCGTACGCAGGGAAAATTTCCCCTTTCGCGATATTTTAAATAAACGTTTTGTGTCAAAAGCCATATGGGCACGGGCATACAGCGGCAATTCCGCCAGATAAAAGTTTCCGCTACTTTTTATGAAGCCGGAAATTTTTACTTGTTTATCTGTAACAGTAACATCCGTAATTGAGTCCGGAAAAGTTGCGTTAAAGTATTGAGCCAGCTCCAACAGCTCCTGTTCATCGCGTATCCTGTTGTGTTCTTTATTTATGGCTTGATGCTGCTCAAAAGCATTCATCTCCCGAAAACGAATATTGCGTACCTGCATCCGGTAACCAGCCCTTTTCCCAATGCGAAAACGCATTACATCACCACGTTTACCCCAAACTTTTCGTTCACCGGAAAGATCAATGGTAAACACAGACCAACCTTCCATAATGCTCAATTCCAAAAAAACGGAAGCCACCTGCTTTCCACCGGATTCTAAAATCAATTCACCATCATCCAGAAAAACCGTAGAAAAATAATCAAATGAAAGCCGGCTAAACCCGGAAGGAAGATCGGCTGCCAGGGGCGCAAAGGAAATGACCGGGCTGTTTCCTTCTGCAACTATTTCATATACATTACCGGTTTGCAGCAACTTAATATCCTTTGCCCATTCGGGCTGCGGCAAAACAAAAACAGGATCTTCCGGTTCCTGAGCTATTGCTAATACCGGTATACAAAACAGTAATCCTGTAATAATAAATCTCATTGCCATTACCTAATAACTATAACTCAACCTTCCGATGGGCGCGCTGTCTCCACTAACATAATAATCCATGATATCACCGTAATGCGTAACGTTGTCGGCTATCTTAAATTGAAACGAACAATTTTTTTCCCGTAAGCCGAGTGCAGCCAGGGGTATAGCAACCTGCATCAGGTTTCCCTTTACAACATATTTTACTTTAGCCACCCGCTTCCAGTTGTAGCCGCCTGCAGAGCGTTCCAGCGAGGTAGTGCCCTTTGCTGAAGGTTTCCGATTGACGATGTACCGGTAACCTTCAAAGGAATCATCATTACTGTTATTCCCGATCAGGATATTCATCCAGTTCACATCTTTGCCGTTGTATGGAGTAATATCCGCCGCGGTTTTGATCATAAAGTAAACGTTCTTCTTATCATGCGCCACCTTTATTTCCGTAATATCATTTCTGTTGCTGCTGTCGGTATAACTCCCGGTTCCGGAAGCATTGCTGAAATTACGGGCAAGGGCATCTCCGGCTACATCAACATAAACGGCATCCACATCCCTCCAGTCATTTTCGGCAGCTTTGCGAATATCAATTGTTTTTGTTGCCCTGTGAGAAGGCCTGCCATCCGTTAATTTAAACTTCCGGATATTCCGAACCAATTGCAGATAAAAATTATCGTTATATCCGCCTTTCATCATTTCAATATCCCTGGAAAATTCATGGTTGTACACATCTACAAAAAACACCCCTTTGTTTCCATGCGCATTGGCATACTTAATAGCCATCCATTCATTGAAGGAAGTAATAAGCACCTGATCAATTTTTTTTTCACTGGCAAAAACGGCATCCCACATGGTTTGAAAATTAGCACCGGCCGTCCAGTCTGCTTCCACTTTTTTGGTAGCGTTATTATAGCCCCGGCTGCTTTCGGGGTGTTGGGCGCTGGCAGCAATGACGCTATGACTGTGCTGCGCAACAGGCACAGCTACAGTGCCGTTGTGATTCCACTGCGGGTATTGCCAGCTCATCCACGGAATAGAATACGGATTATAATCCCCATTGGGCCATTGCGATTCTCTCACATCAAAATATTCCTGCATGGCCGGCTTCACAAAATCTGTAAACTCATTGTACTTTGTCATGTCCGAAGCCTTCGCATTATTTTCCGTGATGCCTATTATCATGGGTTTGGCAACCGGACGGAACCACAGTTTATCATATTTACCCGATTTATAAAACTGGTTGTATAGATCATCAACCGTAGTACCGGATAAGCTGTTGGTATAAAAAACAATCTTAGGCACATTAAACCCCTGTTCCATAAAACGAAGTAATATGCCAAACAAATTTTCAATGGATCGGGTATAAACCACGCGGTTGGTTGCATCAATGCACAAATAATCCACACCGGCATTGGTAAGCAGTTCTATATGACGTGTTACTACCCAGGGATCGCTCATGCTATAATATCCATACAGCGGCTCACCCCAAAAATGAAATTCTCCCATCGGGCTTTCAGGTACTCCTTCAATATTATTCAAAGCAGCAGGATTAGTGTTCAGCAGCTTCTGAATATCATAGATACCTTTTTGTCCTCTTTTGTGCTGTCCCAGCCAGAGCGAATAAAAAACACCTACCGTTTTTTTCTCCCGCTGATATCCTGCAGCAGCACTAAAACTTCGCCCCAATGCATCTGTAGCCGAAAGGTTCAGTATGGAGTAGTACGCTTTATTCAATATTAAACTGTCACCATCCTGTGCCAACAGGGAATCTCTTAAGCCAATGATCAGTATAAAAAAAAGCAACAACAGTTTACCCATATACAAATCTATTTAGGTTAAATATAAATCCATATGAAATGTATTTTTGCTTTATCCATTACTTCTATTCATAAAGCTCAGGCATATCAGCAAGGGTACGTTCAAACATTTTTTTTCCTCCCTTTTCATTGGGGTGATGATAAATTTGCCAACCATAGCTCCCTGTATAATCTTCCCAGTACATCATGGATTTATCTACTTCTTTGCCATCGCCGGGCAGCGAAGTTGCCAGATCAAACCTGCAGCCTTTAACGCCTGATGTGCGCCGCACCTGATCAATAATCAGGTTTTCGGTCACGTGGGTACCACTTTCATTGCCCGGAATATTATTGAGAACAGGAATGGCTCCCTGCGACTTTATATAATTTACCAGTTGGGTTAATTTGGCCGTTGTATTTCCGCCATTGGTGCCAATTGTCACCATCACATATTTGGCTTCAATAAACGGCAGTTCATTTTTAATATAATCCAGTACCATGTCTATTTGTGCGCCACCCCGTCCGCTCGACATGGCATTACCTGCCATTTTACGAATGATCCGCTGTGTCCACGCCTGCGAAAAATCACTGGTTGGAAAATATCCTTCGGGCTGCGTAATAGAATCACCATACATCAGCAACTTCACTTTCTTTTTAAGTGCAGTAACAATAATATGCTTCACCAGCATAGAAGAACCGCCTGTTAATGCAAAGCAATAATAATCCCATTGCATGCCCACACTAAAACCGGTTTGTAAAGCGCCCTGCCCTGCTCCACCCTGTCCGTCATTTATAGCTATCACTTCTGCAGCTTCTCCGGTTAGTTCATCAACAATACGGATTTTGGCCTGCTGATAAATATGATATACTTCCACCAGATATTCCCGGTTGGCTTGCAAAAAACCAACTGCTTTTTCTTTAGCAGGGTTCGTAGCTATCGAAATACGTTTATTCGGCACATCCACACAAGCGCTAAAATCTCCTTCACTGCTGCGGAAAACAGCTTTGGCATCGGCCGAAAATTTTACCCTGTATCGAATCTTACGTTCTGCTACTGCATAAAATTTATTTAGTTTTACCAGGTTATTTTTTACCGTAATGTTCAACCCTTCGGCAGTATATACTCCGGCGCCATTTAAAAGTAATTCAGGAATAGAACTGCTATTGTTTAAGTACTTTTCAAAAAGTACCGCCTGGTTTTCCGCTGCGGGATAAGCAGTCGCCTTTACCGTGGATACAGACAACAGAGAAAATAAAACTGCGATCAACTGAATCATGTTCCGCCTCGTTTATTACTCAACCTTATACAGCTCGAACCCTTTTAAACCTATAGAAGTCCAGGGAAGTCCCGCTCCCCCGGCAAACTGATCGCGTATATTATATACCACACCAATATTAGCAGACGACGCTTCGGTCACCGTCAATATCAATTCGGCCATCTTGTTTTGCCAGGGCATCAGGTCCAGATACGCTAATGTACTTTCATCGGTTGATACAGTTGTATAATCGGGCAGTGATGGCGATCCATTACCGGCAACCACGCCATAAATATCAACAGGACCATCAGCTCCTCCCACTTCAATTTTCAACACGTACTTACCCGGCTGAACATCTACGGTCTGGAACACTTTACCGTTAGTAACGGGAGGTAATCCCCAAACAGGCGCTATGAATAAACTGAAGTTTCCGCCATCGTAGCTCACAACTGCATTTTCGCTATGTGTCCATCCTGCAACTTTTTGCATCCTAAATTCTCCCAAAGCAGGAAAAGGATTAGAGCCATCCCCGGTGAAAGGAGCTTTTGCATTTACCAATTCTACAGGGTTATCTGTAGTGTAACCATTTTCACTACTTATGTTCTGAATATTATAGGCATCAATTTCTGCAAATTCTGTTTGAGTAGCACCGGGGTCCCGTGATGCAAGAACAGTAACTTTAAAATACCTGGTGGTTACCGGCTGAGTAAGTGGTAAGCGCTGGCGAAAATAGCTTTCGCCCACTTCTGTCTGGAGTACCGGCGTCCAGTTGGTATTATCATCGCTTATTTCAAACCTGAGGTCTTTGGCGCCATTACCATTACCTGCGTGATTAACATAGTAGAACCCATCAACCAGTTTGGGGTTACCCATATCTACCACTACCCAATGGGGAGATGCACTGCCTGCCTGGGAGCGCCATGAAGTAAACGCATCATTGTCTATAATCAGTTCAGCTGCTTTTCCTGCTTCCTCATCAGATGCTCCTGCAATGATCCAGTTTTCCTTTCCAAAGTTTAGCAGCAAAGCAGTTTTTAAGTCCATAGGTGCAGAATAAAACTCATCAATTGCTTCCGCATTGGGTTTAAATACAGAATAATAGTAATTGGATTGTTCAAGATCAATATTGTTCACCTGAACAGCAGTCTCCGATTCGCTTATCATAACACTGTCTTTGGTACCGGTTGTTGTAGTGAACACCACGCGTACACCCACTTCATTTGATACAGCAGCGCCAAATTTCAGTTCTATTGAGTTAGCTGAATTATTGATTTGATCAACCCACTTCCTTGGTGTCAATCCACTTTCATATTTTGAGCCGTACACTTGTACTCTTATACCTCTTGGATCAGAAGTAACACCTTCACCATTTATGGTTACCACCCGAAGCATTTGTTCATTCTCCGGCAATTCTTCCACTATAACGCTTTGTACGGCACCGGGGTCGGAGACGGTAAATTCCTTGAAATTACCGCTACCAAAAAAAACCTTGCCTGTTTTGGCATCCCCGGGTACCTGAAATTCTACCTTCGCACGGTTCTTTCCTGAGTAGGCTTTCAATCCGTCAACGGGTAAAGGAGCATTAGCCTGGTCTTTTTTACAACTAAAGAAAATAAAAATAGTTGTTAGAAACAGCGTTAGAAAAATTAAACTAGGGATCCTTTTCATATTCAAAAATTTAACAGATAGTTTATATAGATTACTGCCAGGCCTTAGGTTGCAGCATGCTGGTCATTTTTTTAGCGTCTTCCAGCGGGATTGGCATCACCAGGTATTTATCCGTATAAGATTGATAGTCGCGTATCTTCTTGCGCTGATAGCTGAACTGGCCATTGCCTCCTTTTGTAATCCGCATACCTGTAATAAACCGGTTGGTTTCATTGAGTATCTTCCAGCGGCGCTGATCGATGAACCGATATTGCCCTTCCAGGCAATATTCTACCCTGCGCTCATTGCGGATACGTTCACGAAGAAATTCCTGTGTATTGGCAAAGCCGGGTACATCCTGTATCCTGGGTTGTAAAGCCCTTTCCCTGATAACATTCAAAGCGGTAGCAGCAGCGTCAGGATCGCCCAGTTCACACAGCGCTTCAGCCTTTTGCAAATAAAACTCCGCAAGCCGGAAAAGCACCCAATGCGTTGGTTCGTTACCTTCTCCGCTATTGCCTGGTCCCCAGTATTTAACCTGTTTATCTTTACCGCTGTAATAACCTGGGCAGGAACGTTGTGTTTCCTGTGAGATCACATCATTAAAACCATTACGTCCTCCTACAAAAGTTTCAATAATGTAGGGCTCGGTACAATTATACGGTACGCCATAGTTATACATGTTGTGAACAATGTTTATATAGAAGCGGGCATCACGGTTGCTGTACGGATCGCCGCCGGTTGCTTCGCTATAGCCTAATGCAGCCGCTTCAGGCGTAACAGTAACAGTTGTATGGGTTGCATCATTATACGTTACAGGCAAAGCGCCGTTGGTCATCTCAAAAGCATCCACCAGTTCCTGGCTGGGCGATTCTCCGCAATTCCACATGTGGCTGATGCTGGCAAAAGGATAACTTCCCACATCCACCCCATTTGTATTGTTAATATGCGAGTTATCAGTCCATGCGCGCCAGATGATCTCATCAACCGGTGTAGTATTTGCACCAATGAACAACCTTTTATATTCCGACATGGGCACTAACCGGTAAGAAGGCAAGTCAATCACATCCTGTGCAGCATCGGCGGCGCGCTGCCATTTGGTTCTGTCATTTTCAGGATTATTAAGCGGGCTTGCATTATACAATAGCAGGCGTGCACGAATGGCGTAAGCGATGCCATTGGTTACACGCTTTGCATCTACCGCCCCCACCCGGGGTTTAAAAATATTGGCATTAATAACATCAAGCAGTTCACTCTCGAGCCGGGTAACAATTTCATCATAACCCGGGCGCACCAGTTCATTCCAACCTGCATAATTAGGCTCTATAGGTTCTTCTATCCAGGGCATAGGACCGTAAAATTCAAGTAGCTGCATGTAATACCAGCAGCGCAGCACGCGGGCTTCCGCTATCCATTCTGCACGCTGCTCCTCGGTAATAACCGTTGATTGCGGTAAATATTTAATGGCATTGTTAGCAAGCCTTATGCCCCGCCAGAAATCAGACCATAACTGGTCATTCGGTGAAGACCAGTCCCAGGTGATAACAGGATCAGACAAAGACAAAGAACCATTATGCCAGCGGTATGGATTATAAGTAGCCGCCCAAAACGCGTTGTCGGTAAGGCTTTCCAAAGGACTGAAAACAAAAGCGATCTGGTCGCGGGCCTGGTAAACTTCGTTATAGGCCGCATCTATGAGGCCTTTGCTGCGCGCGAAATCATTCAGCACCTTATCAATAGTAGTTTGACCATCCGGCGTTTTTTCCAATACTTTTTCGCAGCCATTCAGGAAAACAATCACTAACCCCATTATTATGGTCAGGCATATCTTTTTCATAATTTTCAAATTTTGTAGATAACACATTTAGAAGGATATATTTATCCCAACGTTATAGGCTTTAAAAACAGGGTACAACAATTCGTTATTTTGTTCAGGGTCCTGGTATTTTACAGGATACCTGTCAAAGGTGAGCAAATTCAGCCCGTTGGCATAAATACGCACAGCCGAAGACCCTATTTTACGGGATATTCCTATAGGCAACGTAAATCCAATTTCTGCGTTTCTCAATCGTATATAACTGCCATCAACATACCAAAAATCAGAAACCAGTTTGCTGGCGCTGCTTGCAGGGTCCAGCCGTGGATAGGTTATGGGCAGTCCCGCATCGTAACGCTCCTGGCTCCAGGCCTCCTTATGCCATTGGTTGAAATTATTGGTTTCCCATATTCTCTGACCGGTCAAAAGATAACTCCTGCCTGCCACACCCTGCCACATCATGCTAAAGTCAAAACTTTTATACCGCACACTGAAAGCCCCGCCAAATGTCCATTCGGGCATTTCCGGATCGCCGATCGGCACCTGGTCTTCTTCAGTAAGAATTCCATCGCCGTTCATGTCTTTGTATTTAATATCTCCTAATTGAGGCGTAGCGCCAATACCTGATTGATCGTACCAGTCTTCAATCTCTTTTTCCGAATTGAAGAAACCTGCCGTTTCGTAACCGAAAGGCTGACCTAAACGATACCCTGTGCTGCGCAAACGATACGCATATCCTTCAGGCAGTAACACTTCACTCAAATACAGCACCTTATTGCGGTTAAATGCGGCGTTAACCTTTACATCAATACGCAGATCCTGCCGGATGCTTTTCTGATAGCCCAATACCACCTCAAAACCTTTATTTTCAATTTCACCCGCGTTTATTTTTGGAATAATGCCGGAGGCAAAAACACCGCCCGTACCAAATACACCTGTTGGCACCAGCCCGGTTGCAGAGATCAGGATATTATTACGCCTTTCGTAGAATATATCTCCTTCAAAACTAAAGTCGCCGAAAAGGCGGGTTTCCAGCCCCACATTGAATTTATTGGCTTTTTCCCATCCCAGCTCATCATTTCCGATCTGTGATTCATAGCTGCCGTTCCATAAGGTAAGAAAAGCAAAGCGGGAGCCGTTCATATTGTCGTTACCCACCTGCCCGTATGAAGCTCTCAGCTTGGCAAACGTAAGCCAGGGCAAAGCCCTGTTTACAAATTCTTCATTTGAAGCGACCCATCCCACCGAAACGGAAGGAAAGAAGCCCATCTTATTTCCGGGAGCGAACTGTTCCGATCCATTGTATCCAAAATTCACTTCTGCGAGGTATTTATCATCATAACCATAGGTGGCGCGTCCTACGATACCAATATAATTGTAAGGAAGCTCTATATTGACAGTCCGCTGATAACGATTAAACAGCACCATACCTGTAACATCATGCTTGCCGAACGAACGGTTATAGTTGAGCGAAGCGTCAATGTTCAAAAGATTCCATTGAGATTGATTCTGGGCATCCGCCAAGGCACTGTTGATATTGGTACCTGTAGGCTCGTAAATGACCTGGTCAGGATTGTTCGGATCGCTTTTTGCTTCGTATAACTGGTAAGATCTTTGTCTTACCTGCTGGTTAATGGATGTAGCGTCATAGGAAGCTATTGCTCTTGCCGATAATCCTTCGGTAATAAAATCAAGTTTTTGCTCTACCCCCAGCGATGCTGTAATCTGATTGGTAAGGGTATTGCGAAAGCCGGAGCGGTTTAGCATACCGTATGGCACATTATTAATGTTTCCCCCTTTCAGCGGAGTAGAGAGCACTTCCCCGTCGGGCGTTTTGTCGTTGTGATAATTACTGGGCGTTTGAAGCAGGGATCCGATCACAACAGAGTAGCCATTAACATCATTCAGATACGCGCCATTGTTGGGCACCACAACAGGATCATTCTTCTTCTGCATATATCCGCTTACATTGAGAAACATTTTTAAAGAAGAGTTGATATCAATATCAAAATTGGAACGGAAGTTGACACGGTTAGCTTTTGAATCAGGACTGTAATCATATTCTGAAAATTTCTCTGTTTTGAAAATGCCCTCCTGAAAGAGATATCCGACTGTAGTGAAGTAGCGCATTTTTTCACTGCCTCCACTCACATTAACATTGGCCCTGCGCATAGGAAAAGCATCCTTCATAAACTCATGCACAAAATCCCTCACCGGATACAATTCCGGGAAATTGCCTAACCTGTAATGTTCCAGAGCGGCATCATCATAAATAGGCTGTCTTCCGTTCTGAACTTCCACCTGGTTGCGCAATAAAGCATAGTCATAAGAACTCGTCATTTCGGGTAGTCGCGTGGGCGCCTGCCAGCTTTGTTCCATTGTAACATCAATAATCGGTTTACCTGCATGTCCCCTGCGGGTGGTTATCATGATCACGCCATTAGCACCACGCACACCATAAACTGCAGTCGCCGAAGCGTCTTTCAGAATAGAGATGGTTTCCACTTCCCTCGGATCAAGTGCCATAAAATCCCGCGGCACACCGTCAACAAGTATTAATGGCTCCTGTCCGTTGATGGTACTTCGGCCGCGTATATAAAATTCCATTTGTTCCCCTCCCGGAACCCCCGACCGCTGGAGCACACTTAAGCCGGGAAGCCGGCCCGCCAGGGCAATACCGATATTGGAAGCAGGTGTTTGCCGCAATCCGGTAGCATTCATCGTTGATATGGCAGCTACTACACTTACCTTTCTCTGTTTTCCATAACCTACCACTACCACATCGGATAACTCCGTTGATGCAGAAAACATTTGCACAACCAGACCTGTATATGCTCCTACCAATAAAGTAGTGGGTGTATAGCCCACATGGGTGAACGATAATGTTTGGTTCAGCCTGGCCGCAATAGAAAACTGACCTTCGTTCCCGGTTTTTGTAGAAACATCGGAGCCTACCACGGTAACCGTAGCTCCCGTAATAGGTGCACCGCTAAGCGAATCAACCAGCTTACCTGATACGTTCTGCGCAGCTACCTGTTGTATGCCGGCACAGAAGAATAATACAATAGAAAATAAAAAGAGGGAGGGGCATTTTGATTTTAAGCAATCGTTTGGCATATCTTTTAAAAATTAGCTTTGTAAAATCGAATTTTTCAATTCTGCAATAAATATAGAAAGCTATTTTTTCATTCTTGACCTGACCTGTACCGAAAAACAATAAAATATTTATTTTTTTTGAGTTTCATTTATGACTTCTGTTAAACTGATAATTACAATTTTTTCAGATAAACAAAAACAAGCGCTTTAAAAATATCTTTTGTCATATTGCGCCTCATACCTGCTTTGTAATTCTAATAAGTATCTTTACAAAAAAACTACGCGTGATAGAAATTGATAACGTTCTGGTAAGCGATGATGTGGTAAAAGCGCAATTTGTTTGCGACCTCGCGAAATGCAAAGGGGGATGTTGCGAAGACGGGGATGCCGGTGCTCCCCTGACCGGTGAAGAAACAGAAACGCTCAATGAAATTTTTGAGAAAGTAAAGCCCTATCTTACCGGGGAAGGACTGGAAGAGATTGAAAAAAGAGGCAGATATTATTATGATAAGGACTTTGGCTGGGTAACCCCCACTGTTAATGGAAAGATCTGCGCTTACGGACATCGCGACAGTAAAGGCATTATTAAATGTGGTATAGAACAGGCCTATTTAGATGGTAAGATACAATGGAAGAAACCCATAAGCTGCCATTTGTATCCCATTAAAACAAAAAAAACGAGAACCTGTGAACTGGTAAATTATGAACCCCGGGAAACCCTGTGCAATCCCGCCTGCCGGTTGGGGAAAAAGCTTGAGGTTCCCGTTTATGTTTTTCTGAAAGAAGCATTGATAAGAAAGTTCGGAGAAGAATTTTACGGCGTGCTTGACCGCGCCGCAAAACAATATTACGACAAGCATGACTGAACAGAGATCTACATTTATCGCCAAAAGTACCATCAAGGCAGCCGACCTTGAGCATCGCCGCACCATCAATCATAACATCAGTAAGTATAATGCTGCTGTACCTGCGGGTAAGCTGCAGTTCTGCGACCTGACCCTGGCCAGGGAAAGAGCAAAGAATGTGAAATGGAGAGCCATAGAAACACTGGACCAGCAATTAGAGGAATTTGAAAGACAGTTTACAGCAAGAGGCGGTAAGGTAATATGGGCGGAAACCGCAGCGCAGGCTTTAGATGAAATACTAACGATCTGCAAAGCAAGAGCATGTAAAACCGTTGTGAAAAGCAAGAGCATGGTTACGGAAGAAATTCACCTGAACGCTTTTCTGCAAAAAAATGGCATAGAAAGCATAGAAACAGACCTTGGAGAATATATACAACAGTTAGACGGCGAAGCACCTTACCATATTGTTACCCCCGCTATGCATAAAAGCAAAGCGGATATCGCTAAGCTTTTTTCAGAAAAGCTA
>NZ_DAOMOZ010000007.1:18311-19505 GCF_035444585.1 Agriterribacter sp. | reverse complement strand
CGCAGGTTGCCCGTAATATTTTAAGAAAAAAATATACAGAGGCTGAAGTAGGCATTACCGGCGCCAATTTTTTAATTGGCGATATCGGTGCCATTGCCATCACAGAAAATGAAGGGAATGCCCGGCTGAGTTGTGCGTGGCCGCCTGTGCATATAGCTATTGCCGGTATCGAAAAAATGATCCCTTCCTTTTTGGATCTCGGTCTCTTTTGGCCGTTGCTTTCTACCTTTGGCACGGGTCAGCGTGTTACTGTTTACAATACCATTGTTGCAGGGCCAAGGCAGGCCGGGGAAACAGATGGTCCTGAAGAAATGTACGTGATATTATTGGACAACGGGCGAACCAACCTGTTGGCCAATGCAAAAGCACGCGAAGCATTATACTGTATCCGCTGCGGCGCCTGCCTCAATGCATGTCCTGTATATAAAAATATTGGCGGGCACAGTTATAACACTACTTACAGTGGCCCTATTGGCAGCGTCATTACTCCGCATTTGAAAAAAATGGATGAGTGGAAGCATTTAAGCTATGCTTCTTCGCTTTGCGGAAATTGCACAGAAGTATGCGCTGTAAAAATAAACCTGCATGAACTGCTGCTCGGGAACAGGTTCGAAGCCGTAGAGCAACACCATACATCCTTCGCTGAAAAAGTGGCCTGGAAAGCGTGGAAACAGGCTATGCTGCATCGGAAAATGATGAATGCCGGAAATGGCACACTGAAAAGCCGGGTTGTTAATAAACTGTTCAGAGGATGGACAGCACACAGGAGCGCATTGCAGTTTCCGGCCAAAACCTTTAACGAAATGTGGAAAGAGCAGCATAACGAAAAAAAATAATCCTTCCGCTTCGCTAAATACCATACATCATAGAAGAACTACTTAGTGATTTTTTTCGGTTGATATCCCTTACTTGTTTATTTTGTGTAACAAATTTGCCTGTGAGCAGATGCTTTTAATATATTCCACATATAACAGCCCGAGGTTGCAGTATATTACAGGTATTTTACTGCACGACCTGAGCGGTATTGAAGTATCCCTTACAACCCGGCAAGATGAGTTTATCCAATACGAAGGCGCCAGGATCAATTATTCCCACAATAGCATAACCTCCGATGAACTGCAAATAATACCTGCGCCGCTGCTGTTCGAAACCGGCATCACAGCACAAAATGTTCCGTGCAAAGAATACGGCGGG
>NZ_DAOMOZ010000007.1:0-18301 GCF_035444585.1 Agriterribacter sp. | reverse complement strand
GGCCCGGGATATTGTTTCCGTCGGAAAACGGAGATCTGCACTTTGATATTTTTGCCGCATCCTTTTACCTGCTCAGCAGGTATGAAGAGTATCTGCCTCACCAACCCGATGAATACGGCCGTTTTGCGCATACAGAAAGCATAGCACACAAAGAAGGCTTTTTACAACAACCCCTGATCAATTACTGGCTCTTTGATTTTCAAAAGATGCTGCAGGCAAAATTTCCTTTTCTTGTTTTTGCCATAAAGAAATTCAGGTTTATTCCCTCTTACGATATTGACATCGCATTCTCCTATCTGCATAAAGGCATTGCAAGAAATGCAGGCGGACTGGTGCGCTCCCTGCTGAAAGGAGAGCTGGCAGCCGTAAAAGACCGTATAGATGTGCTGACAAAGAGAAAGGAAGATCCTTTTGATGTGTATGAATGGCTTTACGCTTTGCATTTAAAGTTTGGATTGCAGCCTTATTATTTTTTTCTTGTGGCACGCTCGCCGGGTGAATATGATAAGAATGTTGACCCGCAGCATGCAGAAATGCAGGAACTCATCAGGTACCACGCCGCCGGGTACAATGTGGGCGTACATCCTTCGTGGCAAAGTGGCGATGATATTGCATTATTGGAAGAAGAAATAAAAACACTGGAAAATATCATCGGTAGTAAAGTAGTGCACAGCCGCCAGCATTATATCCGCTTTACACTTCCCGGTGCCTACCGCCAACTGATTGACCTGGGCATCTTAAATGAATTTTCAATGGGCTATGGAACAATCAATGGTTTCCGCGCTTCTATAGCTTCTCCTTTTTACTGGTACGATCTTACTGCAGAAACAAAAACGGCCCTGCTGGTATACCCCTTCTGTTTCATGGATGCCAACTCATTTTATGAGCAAAAGCTTACGCCTTCACAGGCATTTAATGAAATACGGTACTATCACGATATTATTAAAAAAATTGATGGTACCATGATCAGCATCTGGCACAATAATTTTTTTGGCGATGACCCCTTGTTTAAGGGCTGGAAGGAAGTATATGAATTGTTTCTGGAAGAAGTAGTGTATTGGGATCTGTAGCAGCAGTGGTAAGGGGTGAGTAGTGAGTAGTCAATAGTGAGTAGTGAGTAGTGGGGTAGTCAATAGTCAACGGTGAGCAGGGAGTGACCGGCAACGCGTGGCGAATAGGCTTCTGCTTCAGCAAGTTGCTTTACATTCTTCATTGCCTGTGAAAGACGGCTGGAAGCATTGTGCCCAACCAGGCTCCACCACATCCAGCTTAACGGGCCTTCCACCCATATTTCGTGCGTAAACGTGGTTTTCATATTGTGATAGCCAAGAAAGCGATGAATATGTATCCGGGCTAACGGCAGTTTAGTAGTAACGGTATAAGAAAAGTTAGGATCGCAGGAAGTAACCGTAAATTCCGCCTTAGGGCCTTTTTCGGGTATGAGCACACCATGAACATTTTTTTGAAAGTTCCCTTTCAGCAAAGCCCCGCGCAGCATCACATCCCATTGTTTCCAGTTTTTTACATCTGTCCATATTTTCCAGATCTTTTCGGGGCTTGCAGTCGTTAACATGGTATGAGTGATGTACATATGCGGGGTTTTAAACTGAGAGACAAGGTATTCTTATTAGAAGAAATAAAAATGAACAAATTATGCAGAGTAGATTTAATTTATTTTATCTCATTGATTATCAAATCGTAGCTCCTATATTAAATTTATGTTACCTAATAATCATTCAGGCTATTCACTCTCCATTTTCGCCTTTCGTTTAAATCCGGTATTTACAAGGTAAATCCCCAATATGGTTACCAGCGTTCCGGCAGCAATGATTACGGTTAATTTTTCATTGTTCAATAATGCACCGACAATTACCGCAACAATAGGATTGATATATGCATATACCGATACCTGCTGTGCCGGTAATCTTTTCAGTGCATAAATAAAAGCAGAATAGGTAATGATGCTGCCTACAAATACCAGGTACGAAATAGAATACCAGACTTCTATGCCGGTACCTGCCATTGCTGTATACTGCCCCGTGAAATAAGCCGCCATTAGAAGCACAATGCCGCCAAGGAACATCTGCCAACCCATGCTGAAATAAGGGTTAACATGTTTGGCATTTTTTACGGTAAATATGGTGCCGAAGGCCCAGGTAACAGAAGCGATAAGATTTAAAGCAATGCCTACGGAAAAAGATGAATTGAAGAGGTCCTGCAGATAATCCGAGAAAATGATAAGAATACCACCAATACCGAGAAGCAGCCCGATGATAGTCATGGTATTGAGCTTTGTTTCTTTAAATACAAAGGTGCTCAGAATAGCTATCCATAAAGGCGATGCCGCACCTATCACTGCACCCAGTCCGCTGGGAATGTACTTCATTGACCAGGTGCTGAAACCATTGTTGATCACGATCATCAGCAGGCTCATCCATCCAAACTGGATGAACTGGTCGCGGGTAGGGAGCCTGAATCCTTTCATAAAAAAATAGCCCAGGAAAAAAGAACCTGCAAGGAGCTGGCGGAGTCCGGCAAGCTGCAATGCAGGCATATGCTGCACTCCTTTTTTTGAAGCCAGCCATGTGGTGCCCCAGAAAAAGCAAACCACTATAACTGCCAGGATCGCTTTGGTCCTGTCGCTTTGATTGCGGAGATATACCGGCTCTATAACGGATTTGGCCCTGCCATAAATATCGTAAATATAATTTTTCATGGCAGGTGCCGCGGGTAAGCCATGGAAGTAGTGCCCATATGGTTGTTTTAAATGTGAAACCGCTAATGACAAGCTGATCGTTGTTGTTCCACTTTATACTACAGGCACTGCAAAGCTGTTGTTAATGCCTGAAATGTCTTAAGCCGGTAATAACCAATGCCAGCTTATGCCGTACACAATATTCAATGGAATCTTTATCGCGTATAGAACCGCCGGGCTGTATAAAAGCGCTGATCCCTGCCTCATGGCCCAGCTTAACGCAATCATTAAAAGGGAAAAAAGCGTCTGAAGCCAGTACAGCGCCGTTCAAATCGAATTTGAACTGGCCTGCCTTTTCTACAGCCTGGCGCAGGGCGTCTATCCGGCTGGTTTGTCCGCATCCTTTGCCCAGCAACTGCTTATGCTTCACCAGTGCAATGGCGTTCGACTTCAGATGCTTGCAAACAATATTGGCGAAAGCCAGATCTTCTTTTTCTTCAACAGTGGTTTCCCTTCCTCCTGCTTCTTTCCATTCGCTATAATTACCCTTATCATTTTCCTGCAACAGCACGCCGTTCAGTATTGTTTTAGACTGGCGCATGGCAACGGGCCTTTGTTTCAGCGTAAGCAATATCCTGTTTTTTTTACTTTGTAAAACACCAAGCGCATCGGCATAATACCCGTCGGCAATCAGCACTTCAAAAAATATTTCGCTGATGGCTTCTGCAGTGCTTTTATCTATCTTGCCATTGCATACCAGCACACCGCCAAATGCGCTCTCGGGGTCGCCTGCCAGTGCCGCATCCCAGGCTTCTTTAATGGTTCCGCGGGAAGCTATCCCGCAAACATTGGTATGCTTGATGACGGCAAAAACAGCTTTACCCCCCGTTTCATTAAAAGAAGGGAACTCACCGATCAGCTGAACGGCGGCATCTACATCAACGAGGTTATTATAAGAAAGCTCTTTGCCGTGCAGCTTATCAAAAACATTGCTAAGGTTGCCGTAAAAAACACCCTGCTGGTGTGGGTTTTCGCCATAACGCAATACCTGCTGCTGCCCCGAATGATTGAGTGGCAATGCGGTAGCCGGATTGAAATAATTGCTGATGACAATATCGTAATGCATTACAATTTCAAAAGCTTTTGCGGCAAATGCACGGCGCTGTTCAAAACTGGTTTCTCCGTTCTGTGCAGAAAGCAGTTGCACCAATGCTGCATAATCGTCCTTCGCCGCCACAACCAGCAGATCTTTGCAATTTTTTGCCGCGGCGCGGATCATAGAAGGCCCGCCGATATCAATTTTTTCGGTGATCATTTTTTCCGCTTCTTCTGCAGTTCCCGTAAAGGAAGATGATTCAGCCTGCGCCAGTGTTTCCTCAAAAGGATACAGGTCAACGACCACCAGGTCTATTTCCGGGATCTTATATTCTTTCATTTCAGCGGTATCCTGCGGCACATCGCGGCGGCCTAAAATACCGCCAAAAACAGCCGGATGAAGGGTTTTTACCCTTCCTCCCAATATCGACGGATAGGTAGTAAGGCTTTCCACCGGCATACAGGGAATACCAAGACCTTCAATGAATTTTTGCGTGCCTCCGGTAGAGTAGATTGTAATGCCAAGACGCTGTAGTTCTTTTACAACGGGCTCAAGTCCATCTTTATAAAAAACGGAAATAAGTGCGGAACTGATTTTTTTTTGCATAGTATATATTGCTGCACACCCCGGGGCAATAACAGTTACTCCCCAGGGAGCTGAAGTTATAAATCAAGTATAAAAGCGCCATCTTCCTGTACCGAATGGCGGCGCAAATGTAAACTATCGCAGTCATTTTTCCATTGACGGATTTTCCACGCCGGGCTGGAAGCGTCAAAAACATATTGCCGGCAGCGAAACAGTTGCTGCAGGCGGCTGATGCGGACATCTGCATTTTTTGAGAGAATAATAATGTCCACATCTATCGGCTGCGCAGCTTGCGACAAGGCAGGAGCGGTGGTGTCCAGCAAAAGAATACGCCTGTTGCTAAAATAGAAAAAAGAAGAAACCGTTCTCAGGCTTTTAAGGCTATCTGCCGCCTGTGTTCTGAGCAAAAGCCGGGAGGGGTTAAGATGAAAATTACGCAAAAAAGGATCGGTCGTCAAAGTTTCATCCCCTGCAAAGCAGTAATTCCTTCCGTTTATAAAATCAATAGCGCTATGGCGTGGTACATTGTATACGATAAGCTTATGCTGCTTTTGCTTATAGCCGATATCCAGCGCACGGCATATGGCAAAGGCCAGCAGCGCCATTACCGCGTATGGCAATATTTGTTTTTTTGCCTTCATGAGCCATATAGTAACTGTAATAATAAAAATGTATAATAAACAGGTTTGAAGAACGGAGATAAAAATATTACTGCTGACCGCAAAAGGGATACCATCTACAAAAGTTATAAAATCATTCATCATCCGCAGCGCAGCAGCAAGCATTTTGCCGGCAGGCACTGCAACAACCGCAAACGGGGAGAGCAGGCAAAGCACGATCTCGCCATATAATATAAACCCCGAAAGCGGGACAATTACCAGGTTACTGAGCAGGAAAAGATTGGGTACCTGATGAAAATGATAAATGCTCAACGGGGTGGTAAGGATCTGGGCGGCAAGCGTAACGGCAACAAGCTTCCATATATGATTGGCAAAGGCATATTTAAAACAGAACCAGCGGCTAACAGGGCGCAGAAAAACAATGATACTCAATACCGCAGCATATGACAACTGGAAACCCACATCCCAAAGAAAAAAAGGATTCCTGCATAAAAGGAAAAAGGCTGATGCGCTTAAAGTGTGATATACCGATATTTTCCTGCGCATGCTTTCTCCCACTACGATAAAGGAAAACATAACAGCGCTTCTTAAAATAGAAGGACCCGCTCCCGATAGCAAGGTGAACAGCCATAACACCGATAGTATAACCACTCCCCGCACCCACTTTGTTTTTGCATTTCGCTGCAGGGGTTTCAGCACCACAACCAGCAGCCCATAGATCATAGCCAGGTGCATCCCCGATATCGCAATAACATGAATAACGCCGGTGTTGGCATACGCCTGCACCAGGTCGCGATCGAGATCATCGCGATAACCGATCAGCAATGCCTCTGCAACCCCGGCTTCACGCCTGCCCGGAATATATTTTTTCAATATTTCCAATAATCCTTTCCGCGACTGCTGCAGCCAATCCGTAAATGCAGACCGGTTTTGCGTGATGCTTACCGTAAATTCATTTCCTGTAAGATACACCTGGTGCGTGATACCGTGGAAAAGACAGTAGCGCTTATAATCGAAAGCCCCGGGATTGCCCGAATTCTGTATTGCCTGCAACCTTTTCTTAAAAATAACAGTTGACCCGTGATCCAGGCGGGATAAAAGGCCGCTGTCTTTTTTAAAATAAATAATGATGCTGCCTTTGGTTTGAACCACGCTATCATTGCGCACAAGTGCATACACCGCAGCGTCGGCCTTGTAGGAGTTGGTCTTTTCAACCAGAGGTCCGGATAAACCCGCAACAACAACCGTGCTGTCGTTATACAAATGACCAAACCAGTTTTGCCGGTGTGTAATGTTACTAAAACGGGTGATGATCGCCCCGAACAGTGCAAACATAATCATAAACACAGCGCCATAAACCCATTTATTCCGGTATAAAAAATAGCCGCGAAACAATTGTGCAGGGAGAAAAACAATAACGGTAATACCTGCGATAATAATCAGGTCCTTTACAGAAAAGGAAAGGTACCATTGCAGCATTATCCCAAGCATTAGCGGGATGAGCAGGCGTATGAACGGTGCATGTTTCCAAACAGGAACCACAGGTAGCAACATGGTCAAAAGTTAAGAAAGAAGCACAGAATAACAAAATTTTCAAAATGATATATTTCTTCATTTACAGTATACCGCCTGCAAAAGGCAATCCATATAGTCTGTAAACATATGCCACACCAAACCGATGGCCACCAGGCGGGCAGGCCTAAAAAACAACAATAAAATATAAATGCCTATGGCAGGATAGCTATGCAGCAAATGAAATCCTATACTGCACCTGCACGCTTCATACACCGGCGCCGACAGCAAATGATCTATATCCACCATCATTGTAAGCAGCAAAACAGCATATGCTCTCAGCCAGTGTTGCCGGTACAGCCACAGGGCTATAAATACCGGAACCATAAAATGGGAGCCGTAGTGAATGATCTGCTGCACCAATGCTTTTATTTTGAACGGAGGAACCTTTACCTGCTGCAATATAGGTTTTCCGGTTTTGACCGGTATAAAAAAGCCGGTGAAATACAAACAGCCTGTTAAATCGTAGAAAAAAATACGCAGCCCTGCTGTTTCTTTAAGTCCTTGTTGGCCTTGCTTTAATACAAATTGCATTACGGCACGATATTTTATTATTATCCATTAAACAGATTTACTAATAATAAAATCAACAGACTATGCAAAAGAAAGGATTAGGACTGCTTATTGCGGCAGCAGCAGCTTATGGCTTTTACCGGTTTTCTAAAATGACCCCGGAACAAAAAAAAGCATGGAAAGAAAAAGGCATGAAATTCATAGATGGAAATTTTGGTTTTGGAAACCTCTTCGGGAAGAAAACCTCTGCTCCTGAAAATAATTTTCAACAATCATAAGCATTCATTAACCCATGCATAAACATAAAGGATACCCGCTTCATATCCTTTATGTTTATATCACTTAAAAGGGTCATCAAGATTTTCGCCTTAGCTGCGTTTCCGTATAAAGGGGCACATTTCAAATTGCAGCATCGTTTTACTTCACGTGGGCGACGGGGGAAACAGCCCACCGCAGACCGCTCCCGTTGGTGCCCGCCATAGCCGTCAATTTAAATAAAAAACCTGGTGATGGTACGTGGAGACACGTACCAGGGCGATTGGGCAATTACCCCGAACCTGTCTCCACGCGCCGGAAAGGATGAGATTGCAGTTTCATCTTCTGAAAAATCTTAAGTTGACGACCATTATGCTCCCGTCAACCGGCAACAATTTGAAATGCGCCCGTATAATGCATCACATGCAATCCATCATTACATTTGCGCTGCATGAATACATCTTACCTGGCAGTTTTTATTTTGATAACAGCGGGCATGCTTTTTAGTGTGCTGAAAAAAAAATTAACGGTTACAGCAGCACTTACCGGCGGCTTGCTGGCAGTTATTGTTTTTGCAGGGACAGGTTTTACAGGCATAAGTTTACTGGCCGTATTTTTTATGCTGGGTACCGGCGCTACGGGATGGAAGTTTAATGCAAAGATGAAGGAAGGCATCGCAGAAGATACACAGGGGAAAAGAAATGCAGGTCAGGTTTTTGCCAATGCAGGTTCAGCCGCTATCCTGGCTGTATTTGCATTATACAATACAGGCGCTACCAACATTGTACACCTGATGATCGCAGGATGCTTTTCGGCAGCCACTGCAGATACGCTGTCGTCTGAACTCGGAAATATTTATGGCCGGAGATATTATAACATACTTTCTTTTAAAAAATGCAACGCGGAGCAAATGGAGCGGTGAGCCTGCCGGGAACCATCGCCGGTATTATTGGAAGCATTGTTATTGCTTTGGTATATGGGTTGGGAACAGGTTGGAATGCACAGCAATTCCTGATCATAATTGTTGCCGGCACAGCGGGTAATGTGGCAGATTCTGTAATTGGGCTTACTTTAGAAAATAAAGGCCTGCTTAATAATAATACCGTAAACGTTTTCAATACAATTGTTGGAGCGGGGGTGGCGTGGGCATTGTATATACTATAGACGCTTTCATCCACAAAATGCTTTTATGCAGCTTCGCGCAGATACTTCGTTTCCAATTGCCCAAACTTCTGTTGTTCTTTCCGCTTGTCAATAAATTTTGACCAATATTATTTTTACGCTGTAATTAACAACACAGTAAATAAGATTAATTACATAACAAGAGCTTGAATTTCAACAGCGCCCTTTCCTGCCTTGTTTCCATACTTTTTAACAGCCTGAGCCGGAGATACATTAATAAGCCGGAATTTCTGACCAGGATTGAACCTGTACTCTTTTGCATCTTCAACAGGGCTGCCGTTCAGAAGTATGCAGTTAGTGTCGTGTATATTAAGATATAAGCCAGATGCCGCCACCTTCATCGTATCTTTCCCGGGTGAAATAAAATTACCTGTAACGTTTCCTTTGAACCGCAGTTCTTGTTTACGTGAATCCCAATTCATACTATCCGCTATTATTAATATTGTTTCCTTCTTATTGTCCAAAGCAGCGGAATGAGCATTGATTTGAGGTTTCCTTATCACGGCATTTACATTATTAACCGGCATTTTATTATCGGCCGGCAAGCCATTGGCAGACCGCAAGGTTGGTGGTAAGCTATCCCTGAATAACACCAAAACATTACAATCTATTCCCAATATCCTTTTTGCTTCGCTTCCCGGCATGGCTCCTACGCCTTTCAAATCAAACCGGTTGATGCTTCTGTTCGCCTCGCCTATGGTCATTATTTTTCCATCAAACCAAACTTTGCATTCAGGTGAAGATTCAACCTCTGCCTTATTAAACCAGGCCTTCGAACCATTACCGATCGCATAGGGAATCCCATCTATAATCCAAACCGCCTTTGATGATCTGTCTATGAGCGCGTCTATCCTTTTTCCAAATAAATACATGTCAAATTTCTGCATTACCATTAAATAGTTGGCGGAGCTGCTCTTTTCATTTTGCCACCTGTTGCTTGAGGACGAGCTCAGCATAGGCCGGATACCCCGTTCAACATCCCTGGTATTAACCAGTCCTATTAAGGAGATGCTTACCTTCTTCGAATGTGAGCTAAAGCTGCTCGTCATGCTCCAGTCCCTTTGCTCGTAACCGTTTTTGGAACAAATAAGGTCAAGCTTCAGTTCCTCTTTTTTATTTGTAAAAGGGATCTTCAAAACATAGTATCCTTTAGCGTCAATTTTTACCTCAACACCAGAATTGCTTTCCCTGATCTGTGCCCCCGCAAGCGGTTTATCTGTAGCAACATCAAACAAGATACCCGCGAGGATAAATGTATCTGCTCCTGCTGTATTATTTCCAATGCTCCTGAACGATAAGATGGCTACCGCCATTAAAGGCAGTGCAAATAAAAACTTTAATAAATGCACTTTAGTGCTTTTTATTTTGTTCATCATGGCAATTCTTTTTTTAAGCGAATAAAAATTGAAGGGACTTGCTACGGCAAATCGGTTATTTCCCAGCACTTTTAATAGTAAATACTGATATTCTTTTTTGTCAGTACCTTTTTTAAGTACCTCATTGTCTGCAATAAATTCCAGGTTCTGCCGGATCGCATGCCTCAGCCACCAAACAAAAGGGTTATACCAATTGAGGACGCATAATAATTCGCCCCACAAAATATCAATGCTGTGCTTTTGCTTCACATGCACAAACTCGTGGCGTATAATTTCTTCTGTGTCCTTTTCATTATGCAGGGCACTATTTATGAAAATGGATCTTCCAAAAGAAAAAGGAACGATCTGCTTATCTACCTGGTACAGTTTTATATCCTTATCAGAAATTAACCTGGCTTTACGAAGGATGGCGCTAAGTGATATTAACTGAATAAGCAATCGAATAAACAGTATGCTGCTTCCGGTAATAATGAAAAGCAATATCCAATTTTGTGCAGGCCAGACAGTTGCAGCAGATGAAAGCACAGATTGTAATGGTTTGTCCGCAATGCCTATTGATTGTAATGCAGGGACAAATTGTATCGCTATATTGCTTTCCACAGCATTCTTCTGAAGTACAGGCGTGATGTCAATAAAAGGAAGGAAAAAGCAAAAAAGCGTATACCCCAATAAGTATAGCCGGTTCCACGTATAAAATGTCAGCCTCCTTAAAACAAGCTGATAAAACAGGCAGGTTATGCCAAAGCCAAGTGAAATTTTAATAAGGAAATCAACAATGAATGGCATTGTTAAAATTAAATCGTTTAATAATTTATTTTTTCTTACCCTCAATCATTGCAACGATATCTTTTAATTCCTTCGGTGAAAGCTTTTTTTGTTCCACGAAAAAATTGATCAGCGCTTTATAAGAGTTATCAAAATGGTTCCTGACCACATCGGTCATGAACTGCTTCTTATATTCCTGCTGCGATATGGCAGGTTTATATAAATAGGTATTGCCGATCAGCCTTGCCGACACATACCCCTTGCGTTCCAGGTTTTTAACAGTAGAAGCTACAGTGGTATATGGCAATTGCGTTTTCATATGCTCTACTATCAGTTTTATATTTCCTTCGCCTACTTTAAAAACCGCCTGCAGCGCCTGCTCTTCCTGTGGAGTAAGTTTTTCAGTCATAAATCTACGATATTTTCGTAAAAATACGAATACTTCGTAAATATCCAAATTTTTTGTGTAAAAAAATTTGGTTTATTTCTTTTTTTATATGCTATTGCTCAGAAAAAAAATTGCTCGTGAGCGCCTGTGCAGTTGTTGCTATTGGCATAGCTTCAAATTCAGACTTTAAATCATAGTAGATCTGATACGTTACTGTTTAATTCTGGTATCTTCTTTTATTAACAGCAGCATATACCAATCCGAACAATACCACCAAAGCAACCGGCAGTATAATATTAAGCACCTGCCAGGAGGTCCTGCTTTCATCTACCTTCTTTTTATCCAACAGTCTCAGGGTGTAATCCTTAGCCCTGGTTTCCAATATGCCGGGATTGCCCACTAAGTATTCCATGCAATTGAGGAAAAACGCTTTGTTGGCGTATTGGTAATGGGTGAAAGGGTTTTCGCCCATTTGCAGAGGTCCTTTTTCCTGCGAAACAAAATTGGTTACGAGGTCGCCGTCGGATATTACGATCATTTTATTGCTGCTATCTGCCGATGAGCGAAAGGGTGCTTTGTACAGATCGGATAAGCTGTCTTTTGCAGCGGAAGAGATGCGGTTGGTGAACAGAGAACTGAATTCGCCTTCAAGCAATACTGCTACCGGGATATGGGTTTGCGCGAAGGTTTGGAGGTCTTCTTCATTTTTAACGCTGTTCAGCTCTACCTTAGCAGGTGTATTCAGTATCCGTGCATTGACTGAGCTGGCCAGTAATATGGTTTTTTTTATTCCTTCGGCTTTAACCGTATCTACCGACTGCGGAAACTGCGAAAGCACATAATCAAGGTTTTTAGAAACAGGGTGATTGTTGGTTGCCGATAACAGGGGAAAATATACCCAGGGCATCAACTGCATCTGCGGCCTTCCGCCCATTGACCCTACAGCCAGCGGAATTTGTGCACAATTGAGATCCTGCACCAGGTCGGCATTTATACGCACCCCGTATTTAAACAACAGGTCATCAAGGTTCAACCCTATTTCAAACGCAATAAAGCTACCCTGACTGCGCTGCAGGCTGTCTAAGCTGGCGTACAGCTTATCTATCATCCATATTACTTTGCCGCCCTGCATGATGTACTGGTCGATCTTCAGTTTTTGCGCTTCATTAAATGCTGTAAGCGGTTTTACGATCAGCAATGCATCAAACACATCCGGTATAACAGGAACGCTGTCTACAGGCAAAATACTGAATCCGTAATTGGGCTTTAGCGTTTTTTCTATCAGATCATATACTTCATAGCTCTGCGGTTGGCCGTTGCCGGTAAGATAGGCCACCACGGGAACCCTGTCCCGCCTTATCTTATCAATAGCCCCGGCCAGCTTATATTCCAGTAATGCTTCTGCGTTGTTCAATGAATTGATCCCGTCAATGGAACTTTGCCCCTGCAGCAGGTCAACGGCAGCTACCCTGTCGTGGTATTCAAAAATAACACCCGGGTAAACCAGCCGCTGCTCCTCCCCTTCTCCTTCTTTCGTTCGCGCCCGTACATTGGTTGGATTAATACCCATGCGGTGCAGGGAATCTATCAGCTCCGATCTCAACGTATCGTTCATTCCCTGTCCGGGCTGCCTGAAAAAATACCGGATATTGCTCCCGCCGATCTCTTTAAATTCCTGGAGCATATCGCGGGCGCTGCCGGCAAGCTTCTTAAATCCTGCAGGCAGGTCGCCATCCAGCAGAACAGTAATGTTTACCGGCTCATCCAATGATTGCAGCAACTCCCGCGTGGCGGCCGAAATGGTATACCTTTTTTCTGCAGTAAGGTCGAGCCGTGCATGCCATTGCGACGCTATCCGGTTGATAAGCACCAACCCTGCAATAACAAATACCCAGCTATAGGGAGACTGCAACAGTTTGTTCATGATACGTTTACCTGTTCAGTAATTTTTTTCGGGTAATGAATAAGAAAAAAACAATAATGCTCAGGAAATAGATCATATCCCGGCTGTCAACCACTCCGCGGCTCAGGCTGCGGTAGTGAAAGTCAATACCAATCATTTCTACTGCATAATCCCAGCCACCCTGCAAAGACGGGATACCGCTAATGGCGGCAAACCCGCTATATAAAACAAAACAGGCAAATGCGGATGCCAAAAAAGCCACCACCGCATTGCTGGTAAAACTGCTGCAGCAAATGCCGATAGCAGTAAAAGCACCCGACAAAAAAATGAGACCTATGTAAGAGCCTGTTATGCCGCCGCTGTCAATTCCCCCGGTAGAAAGACTTTTTATTGTAAAAACATAAATCAATGTAGGCAGCAGGGCTATGGTAACAATAATAAGACTTGCAAAATATTTTCCACTGATGATCTGCCATTTGCTGAGGGGGCGGGTTACCAGTATTTCGTAAGTGCCGGATTTAAATTCATCGGCAAAGCTGCGCATGGTAACAGCAGGAATGAGCAGCAGCAGTATCCAGGGCGCCAGTTCGAAAAAAGTGTCGAGTGTAGCATACCCGTAATCAAACAGGTTGGTATCGGGAAACACGAAAAGAAAAAGGCTGCTGAGCAACAAAAAAATAATGATGGCCAAATACCCGGTTAAACCGCTAAAAAACTGCCTCAGCTCTTTTTTACAAATTGCAAACATGAAATAGTTTATTCTGGATGATGGAATGCCTGCCCGACCGGTGTTATCCCCGCCTCCTATGATTCAGTCGGGCAGGCGGGCGGGCGATTTGTTCAGACCGGACCACCCAATTAAAGTCATCAGGCAGGTTCAAAAATACAATTGTGCATTGACAAGCCTGAAAATTATTGATATGTATCCAAAATTTTTCTTAATTTTCAAATGCTGACCGAAAAATTCAATTCCTGTGTGTCTGCTAATCATCACATAAAAAGGAATAAAATGAAAAAACACCTGTTAACCTGCATCTTTGCAGCACCATTGCTATTGTTTGCACAGCAAACCTATGTTTGGAGCGTAAGCTCCGGTTCCTGGACTGACCCGCTCAACTGGACCCCGGTACGAATTAATCCCACAGTAAATGATGTGCTTGAATTTTCCGCTGATGCTACTATTACGGGTATGCCCGCTACAGAAAGCATTGGAAAACTACGGCTGCACAACAATGCCGTGGTAAACCTCAGCACTACAGTTGCCAGCATTATTACGATTGGCCACACCACAACAGCCGCTCCGCATTTCACAGTAGAAACAGGTGCTGCATTACATATCAGCGGTACCAATGCTGTTGCATTTCACATTGAAACGGGTTTTGGGGGAGAAGTATCCGGCAATATAGATTTTTATGACGGAGCCCACCGGCTAACGGCAGCTTCAGCAAATTCGCTGGTATTTAAAAGTGGCGCTATCTTCACTGCCAATACAGGGTTTGACGGAAATGCTTTTGGATCAACAAACCTGAATTCGGTGGTGTTTGAAAGCGGAGCGGCTTATGTTAATAAGGCCGGCGGTAATCCCTTTGGGGCACCTGCACCAAACGCTGTTGTCATTTTTAATCCGGGTAGCATTTATAAATATCAAAGAAATGGCGTTGGCCCATCACTTGCCGGCAGAACTTTTGGTCACTTCTACGTAGATGGCAACCTGAATTTCAGCGGTATTGGTTCTGCAAGGGATTGCATTATTCAAAACGATTTAAGGGTGCTTTCGGGCTTTTTTGAATTTAAGCCCAACACCAACGGTTCCCACACCGGCAACTTCAATATTTACGGTAATATTATATGTGAAGGCACGGCCCATATTTATATTGGCAGCGAAAACATGCCCGGCGCCGTACAAATGCTGGGCACCAATCAAACAATTGGTGCCGGCGGAGGCACAGGAACGATCACCATTAGAAATCTCACAGTCAATAACAGCTCTACCCTGTTGAACCGGAATGTTACGGTAAGCGGTGTGCTGGATATGCAGCATGGTATCATACAAACATCCTTATCCACCCTGCTGATGCTTGGTGCCACAGCCAGCCTTCAAACCTGTATGCACGATTATTCGCACTTACCGCACACCAATATGGGCTGTGATAACGCTTATATAGAAGGACCTGTTCAAAAACAGGGGCTGGCAAACGCTGATTTTGCTTTCCCGGTTGGATCACAAGGCAAGCTGAGACCTGTATTGCTGCATAATGCCACAGGCGATTTTACGGTGCAATACAAAAAAAGCGATCCTTATCTTGACATAGGGACGACGATGGGCGAAGGCATTCATCACATCAGTCACATCGAATACTGGAACATTACGGGAACAGGTGCCGGAAATGTAGAACTTACTTATTACGACCCCAACAGTGGCGGCGTAACAGATATAAATGCCCTGCGGGTAGCACGTTATACCGGGTTGCAATGGGCAGACATGGAGGTAAGTGGATTTTCGGGAACCCCGGGATCCAATGGCTCCGTAACCAGCAATATCCTCAATGAATTTGGCAGCTTTACGCTTGCGGGTTCCGGCGCCTACCCCAACAATCCTTTACCCGTACCATTATTGGAATGGACAGCTTACCGGGCTGTGAATGGCGTAATATTGCAATGGACAACACCCGGTGAAACCCATTCCAAAGGATATATAGTGGAAAGAAGCGCCAACGGAACAATATTTACACCGATATCACCTCTTATTGCAGCACAACATATTTTTCATTTTAATTATATGTTGACCGACAAAAGCCCCGGCAGCGGTAATAATTATTATCGTTTAAAGATCATTGACGCAGATGGTAAAGCATATTTTTCTAATATCATAGAAGTAGCTATGCCGGTTTTGCCTGCTCTTATGGTATACCCTAACCCTGCCCGGGAAAAAATATTTATAAAAATACCAGCTCAAAGCAGCATTTCCACCTTAGCAATTGTCAATATAACCGGTTCGGTTGTAAAATGGATAAAAGTCAGCAACCTTACAATTGTTAGTGTGGACATTTTGAACTTATCACCGGGGTTGTATTATATTAAAACAATGCAGGAGCAATCTTTATTGATCGTTCCATTTATCAAGTATAATCTATAATAGCCCCAAAACCAACTGCAAAAAAGGCCTTCCAAAGGGAGGCTTTTTTTATTATCCCGTAATTGAAGGCACATTTTCACCGATTTTGCTTTATTTTCGTCTGACAGATGACGTTTATGAATAAAAAGATTGCTTTATTTGGCGAATATTTACTCAGGCTTACTCCTCCACAACAGCAAAAATTAGTTCAGTCCCAGTCGCTTGAAATGCATTGGGCAGGTTCCGAAGCGAATATTGCGGTCTCGCTGTCCATTTTTGGAAGCCCTGCTCTATATATTACCGCTTTGCCTGATAATGAACTGACAAGAGCCGGGCTCAGCCGGTTGCATCAATATGCCGTTCAAACGCAGACCGTAAAAACAGAAGGCACACGGGTAGGTACCTATTATTATGAGCGTGGCCAGGGTGCAAGACCCGGAAGGGTGATCTATGACAGGGAGTATTCTGCGTTCAGCTACCTGAAACCCGGACAAATAAACTGGAATGATATCTTTGACGCGGCAGGCTGGTTTCACTGGAGCGGCATCACGCCAGCTTTAAACCAGGGGCTGGCAGATGTGTGCAGAGAGGCGTTGCAGCTTGCCCAACAAAAAAAAATGGTGATTTCAGCTGATTTCAATTACCGCAATACACTTTGGAAATACGGGAAACATTGCAGTGGAGTGATGCCCGGGCTGCTGCAATTTTGCGATGTGGTACTGGCTGATGTAGATACAGCGAAGCGCTATTTTGGTATTGAACCGGATCCCGCCAACCTTGTAGAAAGCAGCTTTGCGCTTTTAAAAAAAGCCCTGCCCAATGTAAAACACATTGCAATGACCATGCGGAAGCAGGAAAGCGCCAACTCGAACCAGTACATTGGTCACTTATGGCATGAAGGCCGAATATATACTTCGCAATCATATCATATACAACAGATCGCCGAACGCATTGGCGCTGGCGATGCCTTTATGGCCGGGCTGATACATGCGCTTAAAACAGGTTGTAGTCTGGAAGAAACCATTGAGTTCGCTACCGCCTGCGGTGTAATAAAGCATAGCATTACGGGCGATTTTAATATTGCTACCCGTCAGGAAATTGATACCGTTATACAGCAAAGCGGCAGTGGAAGAATTATCAGGTAAGCAGTTTATGATTTAGGGTTTATTGTTTGTCCACCGTACCCATACCTTCTGCCTCAAACTCTAACCTTGTGTATTTCAACCCGATAAATTAAAATAATTATGGATCAACAACAAATAGCATCACTGGTAAAGCAAACGGGATTTATGCCCTTGTTTACCCACACAGATGAAACAGTATGCCGCAATGTACTTAAAGCCTCTTATGATGCGGGTGTACGTTTATTTGAATTTACCAACCGCAACGCCAATTCATTCGATATCTTTATTGCGTTACGGAAATATTGCAACGACCGGCTGCCCGGCATGGTACTGGGTATAGGCACTATAAAAAATGCACAGCAGGCAGAACAATTCATTCATGCCGGGGCAGATTTCCTGATCTCCCCATTGATACTTGAAGAAATACAGCATGTAGCTGCAGCGCATAAAAAACTATGGATACCGGGGTGTGCCACAGCTTCAGAAATAGGATTGGCCGAACATTGGGGAATAGATACGGTAAAAATATTTCCCGCCAAACAATTGGGGGGGCCGCCTTTTATTAAAGCCGTAAAAGCGGTCTTCCCCACCATGCGCTTTATGGCTACCGGTGGCGTTGAGCCTACTGAGGAAGATATCGGCAACTGGTTTAAGGGCGGCGTCACTGCCGTGGGTATTGGTTCGCAGCTTTTCCCTGCAGACTGGCTGGCAAACAATCAATACGCATTGGTGAGCGATCATATAAAAAAGATCATCGGGCATATTGAAAAAGCAAGAGCATAAATACCGCCGCCGGCCATTGAAATACCAAAGCTTATTCGTTTTACAACTGTTTTAATTTGCCAATATGAAAAGCTTTCTGAACGAAGATTTTTTGCTGCAAAGCTCCACCGCACAGCAACTCTATCATGAATACGCTGCTGCAATGCCTGTAATAGACTATCACAATCATTTACCACCGGACCAAATTGCTGGCAATAAACAATTCGGTACCATTACCGAAATATGGCTGAAAGGCGACCATTATAAATGGAGAGCCATGCGAAGCAACGGTGTTGATGAAAATAACATTACCGGTAACGCCGATGATTACACTAAGTTTAAAGTATGGG
>NZ_DAOMOZ010000006.1:6916-53384 GCF_035444585.1 Agriterribacter sp. | reverse complement strand
GCCGCGTATGGTTACTGAAGAGGTTCCTATTCTCCCCGTAAAATACCCCGACGGCACCTGGGCAGGTAACAGTGATATTGACGGGCTTGAAGGTGGCGCCAATCCTGTACATATTGCACAGAACCGGTATTCGCTCAATAATAATTTTCAGACACTGGGCAATACCTACCTTTTGTTTCACATAACAAAAGACCTGGATTTTAAATCTGATTTCGGATTTAATTTGAATGATCAAAAAAATAATTTTTATTCTGCAGGAGACTTACATAACCTTTCGCAGGACCAGGGTGGTGTTGCCAACCTGAATACTTACAACAATATTTACTGGCAGTCTGAAAATTATCTTACCTGGAATAAGGAATTTAATAATGGTCATAAGATGACCGCTTTACTGGGTGCCTCCTGGCAGCAGTTCAACCAGGAAAGAATGAGAGCAGAAGCGCAGAATTTTATTGATGACATTTTCCAGTGGCATTATTTACAGGCCGGATCTGTTCGTTCTGCCGAAGAGTCGCAGGATTATAAATGGGCGATGAACTCTTATTTTGCGCGTGTTACCTATAACATCAGCGACAAATATTTATTTACGGCAACAGGCCGCTACGACGGTTCTTCCAAATTCGGTACCAATAATAAGTATGCATTCTTTCCTTCGGTAGGCGCTGCATGGAGGGTATCGGAAGAAGACTTTATGAAGGACAATATCAATAGTATCATCAGCGATCTGAAGATCCGTGCCAGCTATGGTACTTCGGGCAATCAGGAGATCGGGCAATACCAGTCTATTGCACAAACACAACCAAGCACTACGGTGCTTAACGGTAGCCTCCAGTCAACCCTTATTCCAAACTATCTCGGCAACCCCGATCTGAAATGGGAAATTTCATTACAGGCCGATGCAGGTGTTGAACTCGGACTGTTCAATAACCGGGTAACACTCACGGCAGATTATTATAACCGCGTTACAAGAGACCTGTTGTTGCAGGCGCCTATTCCATGGTCGGCAGGCATGAACAGCAATTTTGTTTACATCAACGTGGGCTCTGTTAGAAATGCAGGTGTTGAATTGAACCTGAATACCGTTAATATTCAAAGCAGGGATTTCACCTGGTCAACCAACTTTATTTTTGCCACCAACAAAAACAAGATCCTCAAGTTAAAGGACGGGGATGCTGATATATTCCCCGGGCCCAATTTCCTGGGGCAAACGAATATTTTGCGTGTAGGAGAAGCTATAGGATCATTCTGGGGAAGAACAAGGCTGGGCACCTATAGTGACAAAGAAGCTGATCTTGCCGCCTCACAGGGTTTGAAGCCGGGCGACAGAAAATACCTGCTCAACCCCGACGGCTCCGAACACTACGGCATCATAGGAAGGGCTTACCCCAAATGGACGGGCAATTTCAGCAGCACCATGAATTACAAAAACTGGGACTTTACTTTCGACATCCGCTTTGTGCAGGGTGTAAATACAGCTGCCACATTCAAGCATTCTTCGGAAGACAGGCAAACGATCGCCAACAGCCTGAAAACGGTACTGGATGCGTGGACGCCGGACAACCAGAACACGATGATCTCGCAGGTAAGGAACTATAAATTTGCGCAGGACTCCAAATTTGATACCTGGTGGGTAGAAGACGGTTCTTTTATCCGGGGGCAGAATTTTGTGCTGGGCTATTCATTACCGTCTCAAACCCTGGATAGGCTTAACATAAACAGGTTGAGGATTTATGCAAGCGTTCAGAACCTGTTCATCATTACCGATTATACAGGGTATGATCCGGAAGTGGACACCTATAACAGTTCTTACGGCGCCAACGGTTCATTTTCACAGAACCTCGACTTTTTCTCTTATCCGCGTCCACGCGTATGGAACTTAGGTGTTACGCTCAATTTCTAATTTCAAAACAAATGAACATGAAAAAGATCATCTATATAGGTATCGGGGCGGCTATTTTCCTGACCGCTTCGTGCAAAAAATTCCTCGAAGAAGAACCCGCGAATTTTATTACGCCCGAATCATCTTTGTCGAGCGTTAAAGTGGCGAGAGCTTTTGCGAATGCCTGTTACCAGAACCTGCAAAGCTCCATGCTGGGTGGCCAACCTTCCTCCTATGGCGGCAATACCTGGAATTTAATGGAGTTTATGACGGGGAAATCAAACAGCGACCTGGGACAGACAAATTTTACCCTTTTTCAAAATCTCAGCTATAATGCTACTTCCTTTTATGTGGATACCTGGTGGCAGAACCTGTATAAAGGCGTAGGCGCCTGCAACCAGGCTATAGCGCAGATCCCCGGCATCACTGCACCCGGTTTAACGGATGAGATGAAAGCCAACCTGCTTGCAGAGGCGCATACGCTCCGGGCTTTGTATTATTTTTTCCTCGTAAGGATGTATGGCGATGTTCCCAATATAACGGAAGTGCCTGAATCTGTAGACGGGTTAAACCTTTCCCGCTCTCCGGCAAAGAATATTTACGACAGTATTATTATACCTGATCTTTTGCTGGCAGAACAATCAACACTGCCCTGGCAGGATAATACAGGCCTGGTTTCCATGAGTGCCGTAAAATCCATTCTGGCAGATGTGTACCTTACCTATGCCGGCGCCGCGATCAATGGCGGGGATGCCGCTTACGCCGAGTCGGCCAAACGTTCGCTGGATGTTATTACCAATGGCGGCTATACGCTGTTTCCCGAGTATACAGATATGATTGACCCCGCCAATAAAAATAAAGGCGAATTTATTTTCCAGGTGCAATATGCGGCCAGCGTACCTTCCACCAACCCGTTAACGCCTTTGACCATTCCCAACTATTCGGGTATCTCCAAATACTCCGACGAATACGGATCGGTATATCCCACTGCAGAGTTTATCGCTTCTTTTCCGGCAGGCGATAAGCGCGTAGAGGAACGCCAGTTCTTTTACAGCAGCTATCCCAGCGAAAAATCACCCGGAACAACCGTAACCTTTAAGGGGCCTTATATTTACAAATGGTTCGATGTTGACGCGGTGACCAATACCGTTAAGTCTGACCTCAACTATACATTGTACCGGCTGGCAGATGTGATGTTAATGTATGCCGAAGCATCCAACCGTGCCGAAGGCGGGCCTAATTCAAAAGCGATCCAGTATGTGAATGATATACGTGAGAGAGCCGATCTTGATCCTATCGGTTCCATGAGCCAGGATGCTTTTGAGAAAGAAGTCTGGCTGCAGCGCTATTTTGAATTGTGTTTTGAAAATAAGATGTGGTTTGATATGCTCCGGACCAGAAAAGTACACAATGATGTAACCGGTAACTGGGATGATTTTATTGGACATACCACCGTATTTAATGCAACATTTACAGAGAAACAATTGTTGTTCCCTGTGCCCAAGCAGGAAATAGATGTTAATCCAAACCTGTTGCCGAACAATACGGGTTTCTGAATATAATGTGCCGGTTCATTGATAAAGGGCTGCCGTTAAAAGGGTAGCCCTTTTCTTTTTGTATAACTGTTCAATAGCGGTTTTTATGAAGAATATGTACGAAGCGAAGACGCTTCGTATAGCAAAAATCTTCGTATAGCAAAAATCGCATAGCAAAAATTTGAAAAGAGGCCTGTGTGAAGCGTCTTCGCTTCACACGCGAATATTGTAGCCTCCGGCTACAAACAAACATATATTATGACTTGTTGCTTTCCGCTTCCTTTTCCATCATTAAGTAGGCCTTAATGAAGCCGTCTAACTCACCATCCATCACCGGCTGTACATTTCCTACCTCGTAATCTGTGCGGTGATCCTTGATCATTTTATAAGGATGGAATACATAAGAGCGGATCTGACTGCCCCATTCAATTCTTTTTTTGTTGGCATTTGAAGCATTCTTCAATTCCTCCCGTTTGCGTATTTCTTCTTCATACAAACGGCTCTTCAACATTTTTAATGCTTTTTCCCTGTTCTCTCCCTGCGTGCGGCTTTGCTGGCATTCTACAATGATGCCGGAGGGAATGTGCTTTAACCGTACAGCGGTTTCTACTTTGTTTACGTTTTGGCCGCCCTTGCCGCCACTGCGGTAGAACTCCCATTCCAGGTCGGCCGGGCTTACCGCTATATCAATGGAGTCATCTACCAGCGGGTATACAAATATGGAAGCAAAAGAAGTATGGCGCCGGGCATTGCTGTCGAATGGTGAAATGCGAACCAGCCGGTGCACTCCGCTTTCTGATTTTAAAAAACCATAGGCAAAAGGGCCGTCAAATTGCAGCGTAGCAGATTTTATCCCGGCTCCGTCGCCTTCCTGCCAGTCTAGCTCCGTAACGCTCCAGTCTTGTTTTTCGCCATACATTCTGTACATGCGGGCCAGCATCTCAGCCCAATCCTGGCTTTCTGTTCCGCCTGCACCACTGTTTATCTGCAGTACGGCAGGCAATTCATCTTCCGGCTGATTGAGCGTGCTTTTGAATTCGGCTTCTTCAATACGGTCATTGGCGAATTCGTATGCCGCTTTTACTTCTTCTTCCGATCCTTCTCCTTCTTTCCAAAAGTCGAACAGCACAGTAAAATCTTCCACTGCCGTGTGAACATCTTCATACAGCTTTAACCAGTATTCATTTAGCTTAATGTCTTTAAGGATCTGTGTAGCCCGTGCATTGTCGTCCCAGAAACCGGGGGAAAGGGTGAGCTGCTTATCACTTGCTATTTTATCGCGCCTGTTGGCAACGTCAAAGAAACCTCCCCAACACGCCAACGGCAAGTCTCATATCTTTTAATTGTTCCTGTGTCATGGCCGCAAAAATAAGGGATATCGGGGATTTGACATTTGAAATTTCAAATTTGAAATGTCAAATCTCAAATACATTCACCTGCAACAATCCTTTTTTACAAATAATCCTTTTAAAAAATGCAGGAAGGAAAATATGATCTTTTTTGTTGTCATTTCTTCTTTTTATCCGGGAATCAAAGTGCCGGATGCAAAGGTACGAAAAAGGCAATCAGTGATCAGCTTCAGCTATGAGGTGTGCTGAAAGCTCAATGCTGAAGGCTGAAAGCCAACAACCCTAGTTCACAAAATTCCAGAAGATGCCTACCTTAAAGAGCAGTCCCTGGTAAGGATACAGGGGCGCCGCCATATTGTTGTTGGTGAAAGAAAAGCCATCCAGCTCCAGCGTATTCAGGTTTTCCAGTCGTACAAAAGCGCTAAAGCTCCTGATCCTGAAGTTTACAAAAGCCGCGATATCGGGTAAATTGGCTATGCGGATGCTGTCCTGCGGGAAGAACTGGCCGGTTACGGGAGAGTAATTGTCGGCAGTGTAAGGCGTATAATACCTCGAATCTAACCCGAGGGCAATGTTCAGGTTTTTAAAGAACCGCCCCTGGAAAACAAGACGGTTCCGCAGGTAAAGCAATGGAATATTAACAGGCGTATTCCCGGCGGTTTTTTGGAGGGCTACATCTGCATACCAATGCCAGAATTTGCTTATCCTGAAATCCTTGCTGCCTTTGATCTGCAAGACGTTAAAAGGAGCGGCTTGCTGATCGGCTTCATAAAAATTTTTAAAGTATACATAATTGCCGATAAGATAATAATGACCGCCGAGCTGTAATTGTAAAGCCGGAACAGTAAAAGAGCCAAACAGGTGTGTAATATTTTCTTTATTGGTTCCGCCGGGGGGCGTTACAACCGGGAACCCGCTGGTATTGCGCAGGAGATAAGATGGTGTTCGGTTCGCATTTTCAAAACCTACCTGTAAGGAGCCCAGCTCACTGCTGAGCAATCTTTGCAGGCTGATATATGCCCGGTAGTCGCCGGCATTAAAGCCGGTAACGTAAAATTGCGCATGCGCTTCAATGTCCCATTTTTTATTCCGGGTCCTGTTCCTGTATTCGCCATGTAAAAATACATTATACAGCACATCGCGTGTAGCATCGTATCTTTTTAGAGAAAGATTTTGGAGACCGGCACCCACTTTCAGGAATTGTTGCTGGTTTTTAATATCGGGGAACTGGTAAACGGAAAAATCATTAACAACCTCTTTCCAGGAACTGCTGTATACAATAGAGTCGCCGGGGTTAAATGCTATATCATAGTTTTTTTTGTAGAACGCACTGTCGGGTGCAATGTCCTGGAACAGGTATTTGTAAGTGTTGTATTGAAGTGTATGTTCGATCCTGAAGCGCGGATAAAAGAGTTTGATAACTGTAGAATCGGTTACCACTGAATCTTTTTTACCAAAATCGTATTGTTGTCTTATCAATAGTTTGAGCTCATTGTATTTATTACCTGTTTTTAATTGTGTATTAAAGGGATCACGGCTGTATGTGGCATCACCGGCGGTATTGATGGGAATGTTGAACCGGTCTGAATAGGTGCCGGTTTTATCTACCAGAAAGCTATCGCTCGCTATGCCTCCGCTTTCTGCCGATTGCAGGCTGTTGGTGAGTCCAATGAAATATATCCCGTATCTTTTGTTGGGCGACTGGTAATAAGAGTTGAGCCGCAGGTTGGAATGATTGGTGTTCTGGCTTTTAAAGAACCCCGGTGCATTGAGGAGCCTGAACTGGAATGCGAAATTCCAGTTGGGCTTTATGTTTTGGGTGTGTAAGATATTGATGAACTGTTCGGCGCCGCTGCCGATCAGGTAGTTCAACTCGGTAAACGGGCGGGTAGTATTATAGAACCGGGTTTGTTCCGTGCTGAAAGCATAAGCGTCAAAAGCATGGAATCCCGGATCCCAGCCGGGCCTTGTTGACGGATTGAACAAAAGAGAGGTGGTGGCTGTACCGTTGTTGCCCAGCCATACGTATTCCGACTTCAGCGGCACTTTAATGTAAAAATCAATCAAAGACGAATCGAAAGTATAGGAGCGTACAGAATCAATGTATTTAAAGCGGATGCTTACCGAATCTGCAAAAGGGTCGCGGTGCTCAAATTTTATAGAATCGCCGCCTCCCGATCTGCCTCCCCGGCCCATATTGCTGATATTACCCAGCCTTCCCGGAAGCCGCTGTGATAATGCAGGTAATGCAGAACCCACCAGTATAGATAGCAGTATGTATGTAAATATTTTCTTCAATGCTGTTGGCTTAACCCTGTACCCGGCGAAAATACCTGAAATCATTGCATATCCGTTGAAAAAAATAGCTAAATCAAATAGCTTTAACCAACTCTTTAAATAAGGCGGTAAGCTTTGGCTCTGCTGCTGCTGCTGCCTCCAGCACTTCTTCATGTGTGATGATATTGTCTTCTTCCCGTATGCCCAGGTCGGTAATTACGCTTATGCCAAATACTTTTATGCCCGCATGCGCTGCTGCGATCACTTCCTGCACCGTGCTCATACCTACGGCATCTCCCCCCAGCACATTGATCATTTTGTATTCGGCACGGGTTTCAAATGTTGGTCCTGTTACACCAAAGTATACACCTTCTTTAACCGGGTAGCCCAGTTGCGCTGCAATTGCTTTTCCTTTTTTGATCAGTACTTTGGAATAAGGCTCGCTCATATCCGGGAAGCGCAAGCCGAATGCCTCCTCATTTCTGCCAATTAAAGGGTTTACAGTGGCCAGGCTTATATGATCGGTGATGATCATCAGGTCGCCTACGGCAAACGAAGCATTAACGCTTCCGGCAGCATTGCTGATCAGTAAAGTATGAATACCCAGTAATTTCATTACCCGAACAGGAAAAGCAACTTCTGCAGCGGCGTATCCTTCGTAAAAGTGCGGGCGACCGGCCATTACTACAATTCTTTTCTGGCTCAGCTGCCCAAAGATCAGCCTGCCCGAATGCCCTTCAACGGTAGAAACCGGGAAATGCGGGATCTCCGTATAATAAATCTCTTTCTCAACAATCATTTCTTCCACGAAATTGCCGAGTCCGCTGCCCAGTACAATACCGATTTCTGCCGGGAAACGGTAGCAGCTTTTGATATATGAAACGGCTTCAGTTATTTTTTCAGGCATTGCGCTCATGCGGGTATTTTATGGCGGCAAAGATACGCACTGAAGAAGGGAAAAAGAGAGGACTGTAAAAGAAGCGTTTACCCTGCCTGCATTCATCGAAACTTCCGGCTTTTTACCGGTTTTATTATACTTGAAGAGGATTATTAACGTTTTGCAAAAATAGTTTCAGTTTACCGTCCTAAATATAGACCCTATGGTTGCTAAAAAACTAAGGCTTTTTTTGCTGCTGATCCTTTTACCGGCAACGGTATGTATGCTGCTGATAGGAATGCAGCAATACCGCCATACCGCTGTAGCGCAAAATAGCCGTGCTGATGCTTCAACTGTTGCTGCCTGCACGGGAAACAAAAACTGCAAAGCCTGTAGGAATTGCAGTTCCTGTAAGCATTGTAAACAGGAAAAGGGCTTTTGCGGGGCCTGTAAATGAGAAATGCACGAATTGATTTGCAATAATTCGTGCATTTGGTGAGCATATATCTGAATCGCGGATAATAGTTGGATCAGTTCAGCGCAGCCAGTAATTTTTTGTTCAGCGCTACATAATCTTCGTTTTTTGCAATGGTAGCCAGCTCTGTAGATTTATTGGCTGCTGCAACGGCTTCTTTTGTTTTGCCCAGCTTTGCCAGGCATTTTGCCTTCTGGTGCCAGATCCAAAATGCATTGGGCTCTTTTTCTGTTGCTTTGTTGAACCAGCCAAGCGCTTTATTCAGGTCCTTGCCATTTTCAAGGTAATAAGCGGCAGCGGCGAAGAAAGGGAAATTCTCTTTTCCTTCCATGCTGCTGATCTGCGCATTGATCTTGGTGTTTACATCCGTTGTAATGGGAATGATAACGACCGTTCTGTCCCATCCGATGATCATGTCCATGGAGGATGCCAGGACGTTATCAAAAGAAATCAAAAAAGACTCCAGCGGAAAAGGAAGATCTACGGCGTTGATCTTAACACGGGCTACGTCCTGGTCTTCCTTGTAGGCAGACGGGCTGGTTACATTTAACTGTTTGGTTAAGATCACCGTCCACTCAGACGCATTGGGGATCGTAAGCAGTCCGTACTTGCCGGCCGGGATTTTTTTGCCGCCAAAAGTCACATCATCGCCAAAGCTGATAGTGGTAGCGCCGTTTGCACCTGTGCGCCATACTTTACCGTAAGGTACCAGGTCGCCGAATATGGTTCTGCCTTTTACTGCCGGTCTTGAATAAGACAGTTCAACGGCAGATAAGCCAAACTCCTGCTTTACTGTTTGCGATGGCGAAGCGGCCGGCGTTTTTAATTGTTGTGCTTCTGCAAAACAGATCACTGTAGAAAAAGCGGCAAGTAAAAAGATCTTTTTCATCTGTAGTTGTTTTTTGGTTGATTAATCAGGTCTTTTTTAATGAATAAACCCTGCTGTGCGCATTGTTTATTGCACTGTTGTTTATTGCGGCGAAGATAATGTTTACAATAATGTAATTCAAGCCCGGAAGGAAATTGAAAAGAATTATGCCAGGTTTAACAAAATATGTTTTTTATGCGGTTGTTCTAACGATCAGAACTGAACGGTAAGGGTAGCTTTTGCAGGGATGTCGCCTTCCAGTAATTTCCATTTGGGACCCTCCTTTACAACCCGGATGGCCTCCTTATTACACTGCGGGCAGGTAGAATGTATGATCTTAAAACCGGAAAGGCTCCCGTATTGGTCTACGGTAAATGCCAGGTCAACAAATCCGCGGCCTGAAGCAGGCGTTGTACCGGGCAGGCGGGTATTGTTAACTAAGTATATGTTATAATTGCCCCACCCGTCTGCAGGTGCTGCTTCAGGTATTTCACCGGGGGCTTCATCCTTTGTTATTGCTTTTTTGCTTGTCATTGCTTTTTTGCTGTGTGCCCCATAGCCCGATATGGTAACTTCTGCCAGTTGTTTGCCATCGGGCCGGAGCATGATATTGTTAACAGGAGCGCCGGCGTACAGAACCACCTGCTGTGGTTGAAAGCCTATAGATTTTATATTCACTGCCAATGATGTGTCTCCGCTCATGAGCCTGAAATTCCCTTCTGCATCGCTATACGTGCCTGCCGGTGTATGATTGATACGGATATTTACAAAAGGCAACGGTTTATTATTCTCGTCGGTTATTTTCCCGGTTATTATATGGGTAGATGCTGCCGCCGGGATATTATTGGGTATTGTTGATGAAGTGGAGCGGAGTATGTTTACGCTGCTTTTTCTTTTATCCTCTTCTTCAACTGTTTGTGCCCGCAGTACAGTGGCTGCTGAAGCCTGGTCTTCCCTGTTCACCGAAGGTGCCGGGATTACAGTATCCTTTTCTCCTTTTGCCCGGAGCGGGGCAGGGCGTGCTGTTTTTTCGGAAGTGGAGCGGGATAAGCCGGGAGTTTCTTTCTCCGGCGCCGAAGCCGGTTCAGTGGTTTGTTTACGGGTCTCATTTTCCTGCAAAGCAATATCTTCTGAACCAGCAACTGCTGCCGGCATTTCAGCAGTGTCCTGTGTTTCTTTTAATGGCGCAACTTTTTGCTCTTTTTTGTTTTGCTGCGCAATATCGTTCCCGGCGGGAGTTAGCCAGTACCAGGTAAACGCTGCTCCACACATAATAAGAATGGCCGCTGCTGCGCTCCACCATACTTTCCCGCTGCGTACAGGAATTACTTTCGTGTCGTTTTTTTCCTGCAGTCTTTTTTTGAGACCTTCTATATCCTGCAAAAAAGTTGCCGGGGAGTGCTGTGCATAGCCTTCTATTGCCTCTGCGAGGAAGGGGTCTTCCAGCGCGGCTTTTTCCATGGCATGCCTTTCCAGCGCAGGCATTTCCCGGTTCAGGTAGCGTTGTATATCCGCCGCCGTATATGATTTGATATGTTTATTGTTTTCCGGCATTGATTGTTTTAGTCAGTGGTGAATAGTGAGTTGTGAATAGTGAGTAGTGAATTGTGAAATGTCCCTGTGCCTTACACTTCATACCTCACCCTACTCGCCCATGCGGTCTGACGCTCCTTTCGTCGCGTACCGACCGCCACATTCTTCACTCCTCCATACAAATTTTCAAATTTCTTCTTCCGTTCTGAATATAGCTCCTTACCTTCTTCCATTCGTATCCAGTGATCTCGGCAATTTCGTCGTAGCATTTTTGCTGTAAATAAAACAATTCAACTGTTTTCTTCTGTTCTTCCGATAAGCTTTGAATACATTTCTCTAATTTAACAAATTGTTCTTCTTTTTCCAGCATCCCATTAAGATGCACAGTTTCCGCCGATTGCATATATTCCTGGTTAAATTTGGTGGTTTTCAGGTTCCTGGGTGTACGCAACTGCATAAGGCAGTGGTTCCGGGTAAGTGTATGAAGCCAGCTTTTAAAATTGCTTACTTCGTGCTGCTTCAGTTTCTCAACGAGTTCCTCAAAAATATTCATTACGGCATCTTTGCTCTGCTCTGCATCTTTAAAATATTTCAGGCAAACCCCGTATACCAGCTCCATATAACGCTGGTACAGGTCCGACAGTACCCGCATATCATTTGTTTGCTTATACAGGGCAATCAGCTCAGTATCCGTGTTACCGGCGGTTGATATGTTTTTAATAAAATTCAAACAATGGCAAAAAAGTAAAATCAAAGATAAAAGATAATAAGAAAGAGAAGTGCAACCGGCTCATTCCCGCCTTTGCGTATAAAAAAAAGTTCATGTGCGTGTGTAATACTGCCGGTTATGGCATCCATCATTCAAACTAAACCTTAAAAATCATTTTTATGAAGCAGGTAACCATCATTTGCGGAATGATCATTATTGCGGCCTTAACAGCTTTCTTGCCAAAAACTTCTTTTACGGTAAAAGGTACAGTAACCGATAGCACCGGCGCAGTCCTTCCGGCGGTAGCCGTTACGGAAAAAGGAACGGCAAATATCACCCAAACCGATGCTAACGGCAATTTTATCATCACCGTTTCGGATACCAATGCGGTATTGATTTTTTCATCACTGGGATTTGGTGACAAAGAGGTAGAAGTATCTGGTAAATCAATGCTCTATGTACAGCTGTCCCCAACAGCAGATAGCCTTGAGGAAGTAGTGATTACCGGCTATGGCCCTGTCAGCAAGAAAAACTTTACAGGATCGGCGGTACGGGAGGCGGAAACAAACAGGATGTTGCAGGGCAGCGTGGCAGGTGTCGCAGTACAAGCAGATGCTTCCTATCCTTCGCCTGCTGCACGGAAAGCGGGTAACCGGTATTACCGGCTGTACCAGCCGGGGGATGAGGATTTTAATACCGAAGATTATGACGGCATCACAGAAAACCGGTTTCTTACGGTGAAAGAGAACCCGTTGTCAACTTTTTCTATAGATGTGGATGCGGCTTCTTACAGCAATGTACGCCGGTTTTTAAACAACGGTCAGTTACCGCCGGCCGGGGCGGTACGCATTGAGGAAATGATCAATTATTTTCATTACGATTATCCGCAGCCGGCAAACGGGAGACCTTTTTCTATCTATACCGAGCTGTCTGAAGCGCCCTGGAATAAAGATCACCGCCTGGTATTGGTGAGCCTGCAGGGAAAGAAAGTGTCAACGGAAAATATCCCGGCATCCAACCTGGTCTTTTTGATTGATGTATCGGGTTCAATGGAAGCTGTGAATAAACTGCCACTGGTAAAGCAATCCATGAAGCTGCTAACGGATCAGTTGCGTGAAAAGGATAAGGTGGCTATAGTGGTATATGCCGGCAGCGCAGGACTGGTATTGCCTGCCACAAGCGGGGCAAATACACAAACCATTAAGGATGCTATTGAAAGGTTAACGGCAGGTGGTTCTACTGCCGGTGGTGCGGGCATTAAATTAGCGTACAACATAGCCCGGCAAAACTTTGTGCAGGGCGGCAACAACCGTGTTATTTTATGTACCGATGGCGATTTTAATGTAGGCGCCAGCAGCGATGATGATATGGAAAGATTAATTGAACAGGAAAGAAAGAGCGGTGTTTTTTTAACGGTGCTGGGCTATGGCATGGGAAATTACAAAGACAATAAAATGCAAAAGCTGGCTGATAAAGGCAATGGTAACCATGCTTATATTGATGATATGAACGAAGCGAAAAAAGTATTGGTGAGCGAATTTGGGGGCACCTTATTTACCATTGCCAAGGATGTGAAATTGCAGGTAGAGTTCAATCCGGCCAAAGTGCAGGCCTACCGTTTGATCGGTTATGAAAACCGTATGCTGAATAAAGAAGACTTCAATAACGATAAAAAAGATGCAGGTGAGCTGGGGAGCGGGCATACCGTCACGGCTTTATATGAAGTAATTCCAGTGGGCGTACAGAGTGATTTCGTAGAAAAAGTGGATCCGTTGAAATACCAGGGTGAGGCAAAACAGAGAACAGTCAATAGTTCACCTGAGTTGCTGACGATCAAGTTCAGGTACAAAGACCCTGCAGGTGAAAAGAGTAAGTTAACGGAACACCCGGTAACTGACGGGCACATTGCATTGAACAATACCTCCGGTAATTTTCGTTTTGCCGCCGCCGTGGCACAGTTCGGTATGCTGCTCACCCATTCGGAGTTCATGCAGCAATCTTCGTATAACAATGTGCTGGCATTGGCTAACTCCGCTGTCGGTGATGATGCTGAAGGTTATCGCAAAGGGTTTTTAGAACTGGTGAAGAAAGCAGGAAGCCTGGCGAAGCTGGAAAAGCGCAGCACAGGCGAAGATGAATTGGCGGGGCGAAAATAAATGCAGGCATAAAAGTATAATATCTTCGATGCGGTCGGCACCCAATATATAAGGAAGGTGAGACCGCATCTTTGATTTATGATTTGAGATTTATTTGAATTTTGTTATTTGTTATTTGGTTCCTTTCTTAAGTTTTCTTTTTCGGATTTTGAAATTAAAACGCTTCGGATTTAGTTAAACGTTGTAATATACAGCATGAAATTAGACAGGTTTGTATCGGCCCTGTTCATCGCTGTTGCGGTTGCCTGGTTTTTCCCGCAGTTTGGCGCTGCCGGAAGCAGCATTCCGCTGGATGCTATCTGCACTGCCGGAATTGCGCTGATCTTCTTTTTTTATGGCGTGAAGCTGAGCCCGGAAAAAATAATGACGGGATTAAAAAACTGGAAGCTGCACATCGTTGTTCAGGCAGCTACTTTTATTATCTGCCCCTTACTGGTGCTTACTGCTTATCCTTTTTTGCAAACAGAACACCAGGAAATGATCTGGCTGTCTGTATTCTTTTTAGCCGCATTGCCTTCAACGGTTTCTTCCTCTGTTGTAATGGTGGCTATGGCAAAAGGCAATTTACCTGCCGCCATTTTTAATGCGAGCATTTCGGGACTTATTGGCATTGTGCTGACGCCCTTATGGATGGGTTTGTTTTTACAGCAACAGCAAAACAACGTTGATTTCCTGCAAATTTATGTGAGGCTGATCGTTGAGATCATTATACCTGTAATTGCCGGTATTGCCATGCAACGTGTTATAGGACACTGGGCTGCCAGGTATGGTAAACAACTGGCTGTATTTGACAAGAGCGTTATTGTTTTGATCGTGTATAAAAGTTTTGCGGAATCTTTTTCGGACGGTACATTTTCAGGGATGCGATGGAAAGACCTGGCACTCATATGCATTATTGCTATTGTTTTGTTCTTTGCGTTGTATGGCATCATTTATCTGATCAGTATTTTGCTTTCCTTCAATAAAGAAGACAGGATCACCGCTTTGTTTTGCGGCTCAAAAAAATCACTGGTGCACGGCACCGTATTTTCAAAAGTACTGTTCAGCAATGCAGCTTTCGCCGGGTTTATGCTGCTGCCGCTGATGATCTTTCATGCGTTCCAGTTATTTATTGTAAGTTATATTGCAGGGTGGTTTGGAAGGAAAGAAAAGCATTAAGGATTGCTGTACACAATTAACTCCGGAAAATAAAAGATCAGGCTATGTATATCCCCACGGTAAATGCCATGACAGATCGTGAAGAGGTGGCTGCCTTCATGAAACGATTCAGCTTTGCAACCATCATTACTGCCAAAGAAAATTTGCCTGTAGCTACACATCTGCCCTTTCTTGTATCGGTTCGCGACGATAAGATTATACTGACTTCTCATTTTGCAAAAGCAAATGAACAATGGAAAACAATTGTTGAAAACAAAGTTTTGGTGATCTTTACCGAACCGAATGCTTATATCTCACCCGGGAACTATGATAAGGTGCTGAATGTTCCTACATGGAATTATATTTCAGTTCACACGTACGGCCGCGGAAGGCTTGTTACACAAACGGATAAAGTGATTGAAATACTGGAAGCAACTATCGGTAACTACGAATCGGCTTACATGCAGCAATGGAATGGTTTGCCTGATGATTATAAATTGAAAATGATAAAGGGCATTGTGGCTTTTGAAATTGAAGTAACGGAGCTGCAGGGAAAGAAAAAGCTGAGCCAGAATAAAACAGAGCCCGAACAAAGAAAAATCATCAGCTCACTTTCAGGTAGCAGTAACGGTAATGAGCGGCATATTGCAGACTACATGAAACGAAACCTGGATGCCGGATAAAGCATCGTGCACCTATCACGCTGCTATCCTCTTCCGGTTATCCAATACATAAAGCTGCCTGTAACTTCTCTTAAATACATGTCCCAGCACCTGAGCGCGTTGGCCGACGGAAGCATATAATCGGTGGGCACAACACTATCGGGTGGTTTAACAAAAAAAGCAGCCGGGTAAGCAACGACCTCAATACCCGCTTTGATAAAGGTTTTTTTTGCGCGGGGAATATGTATCGCCGAAGTAACCAGCAGGTAGGGTGGGGGAAGCCGTAGTGAATCAATGATCTTTCTGGCATTCGCTGCATTTTCGGCTGTATTCCGTGAATTCCTGTCCAGGGCGATCGCCTCTGGTGGAATGCCCATGGCAATGAGCTGCTGCTGAATAAAGTCTCCCTCCCTGAAGGCTCCCCGGTTAAAGACGCTGCCATCGCCTGCCGCTATGATTATTTTTTGTATATGTCCGGTTTTATACAACAACGCTGCCTGTATGAACCTGTCGCTTTGATCACTGAAATAGGTTTGTTTGTCTGTATTGTTCTTTCCCGCAAAGCCGCCTAATAAAATACCTGCGCTGTACCGTTCATCTGGCCGGAGGGTCACTTTTTCGGGCTGGTAAGCAAGGATAAGCTGGCTGATGATAAAAGGATTGGTGAAGAACAGGAGCATGATGGTGCCGGCGATATAACATCTCTTTTTTCTGACTGCTTTTTTGCTTAACCATCCCCATACAAAAACGGCTACGATCCACAGTACAGGGTTCAGCAATACAATGACGAGTTTGGAAATAATGAACATCATGCTTCAAGATACATTGCGGTGCGTAGAAACCCAAAAATAATCAGGTGACAGCAGTCAGGTATCAGGTATCAGTCGATGATGCCAGAGAGACAGCGCTATATTCCGCGAAAATGTAATGTTACTTAAATATCTCGCTTAGCTTTTTGTCAAGAAATACCGCTTCATCAGTACCGGTATATCGGCCAATGATAATACCGGCTTTGTCAATTAAAATTTTTGTGGGAAACACATGAATACCAAAAAGCGTCGTTATTGATTGTGATTTATCCGGAGTACCATCGGTATTGATTTTTACTCCGCTCAGCACATTATGCCAGATTCCTGTTCTGTCTTTTTTTACTGCATCCCGCCACGGTGTTCCGGTTTGGTCATATTCTTCAGCTACTGCAATAATATCAAATCCCTTGTTGTGATATTTGTTAAATAAGTCAATAAGATGCGGCATGCCCTGTCTGCAGGGCACACACCAGCTACCCCAAAAGTCAAGCAGTACGTATTTGCCTTTGAAGTCTGACAAGCTTAACGTATTTCCATTGATATCAGTACTTTTAAATACTTTAGCCGGTTCACCTTCGGAATTATTTTCTATTTCATCTATAGCTTTTTTTATCTCCTTTCCATAAGCACTATTTTGAATTGAAGGGGTAAGTTTTGTATAAAGTGATTTTACTGAATCTATTGTCCATCTCGTTTGATAACTCCATAATTTAAAAGCGCTAACATAAGAATTCGGGTTGTTGATTATGAATTTCCGATTTAGGTCTGAAAATTTTTCGTAAAGAGAATCAGCGTTTTTGTTTATTGAATTATATTGTTTTTGGAGCATTTCATATTCAATCTGTGTTTTTGAACCTGATATGTTAATCTCTTTAAAATGATTATATCGAACAGTTGCCGTCATTGTTGTTGGTTCCATGAAAAAATCAACAATATTTGGATTTTCTGCATCATCCATAATTTTAGGATTCCCTCTTAGAATAGCCCATGTCGGTTCTTTTATTTTTCCTTTAAAATGAAAATTTCCGTGTTGTAATTTGGAACTGTCTGTTGTGCGTTTCCCATCTATATCGTATATCAAATAGATTACCGGATTTTTAGAATTTATTACTTTGCCCTTTAAAATAAAAGGATCACCCTGCGTTTTTTGTGCATGAATATGAGGTCCGCTCAGGCATATCAGGAATAAGCAAAGTAAATGTCGCATTAATTATCATTTTCAAATTCCTGCCTGCGGTCTGACGCTCCTTCCTCGCGTGCCGACCGCGACATTTTCAAAAAGCCGGTACCAATTCCTTACTGCCGGGTGTGTATTTGTAAAATCCTTCGCTGCTTTTAACACCCAGTCTACCGGCAGCCACCATGTTTACCAGCAAAGGACAGGGCGCGTATTTGGGATTGCCAAATCCTTCATACAATACTTTTAATATGCTCAAACAAACATCCAGCCCGATAAAATCGGCCAGTTGCAGAGGCCCCATGGGATGGGCCATGCCCGATCTCATTACAGTATCAATCTCTCCAATTCCCGCTACTCCTTCATACAGGCTGTATATCGCTTCATTGATCATGGGCATAAGGACCCGGTTGGCAACAAAGCCGGGGTAGTCGTTCACAATGCAGGGGATCTTATCCAATTGCCGGGCAATATGAACAATTTCGCCGGTTACTTCTTTTGCGGTGGCATATCCGTTGATGACCTCCACCAATTTCATTACCGGCACGGGATTCATAAAATGCATGCCGATAACCTTTTCGGCACGACCGGTAACTGCAGCTATAGCTGTAATGGAAATAGAAGAAGTATTGGTGGCCAGTATGCATGAGGGCGGAGTAAATGCATCCAGCTCTTTAAATATTTTTAACTTGACTGCCTGGTTTTCCGTTGCTGCTTCTATTGCCAGGTCGGCTTTGGCAACGCCTGTTTCTATGCTGGTAGAAGTGTGGAGGGTTGAAAGTATCCTGTCTTTTGTTGCCTGCGTAATGATCCCTTTGCTTACCTGGCGGTCTGCATTTTTAGAGATGGTCTCAATGGCTTTTCCCAATGCAGCTTCGCTGATATCTGTAAGCGTTACATTAAACCCGTACTGCGCAAATACATGAGCGATGCCGTTGCCCATGGTGCCTGCGCCAATAACAGCAATGTTTTTTATCATGATCGTATGTTGATGGGGTATGGGCTGTAGGCTTTCAGCTATCGGCTATGAGCTGTGAGCTTTGGGCGATCAGCTTTCAGCAATCGGCTTTGAGCGATCAGCATGCTGACATGTCTCGCCTTTCACTTCTCACGTTTCACCCCTCACCGTGTGAAATCACTCACTACTCACCACTCACAATTCACAATCCACTACTCCTCACCTAATTTTTCTTTTTAAAATCCCCTCTTTTCCATGCTTTCACAAATTCACTCCATGCGAACGGATTAAATATGTTCATAGGTGGTGCCTGCCCGCTGTAATAGTAGCCCTGGGCATTTTTGCTTAATGCATAATTGGCAGCTTCGCCGCCATCGCGGGGTAAAGACCGGGCCAGTATCCTTCTTTTGGCTTCGCTGGTATTTTGACGGGCAATTTCTATCCCGTCATCCGGAACATCATTATTAACAAAATCGCGCTCAAACTGTTCACGGGTTGGCCGGGCTTTGATAATAGCTGTAGGAAGGTAAATGGTGTCTTCGGCCAGTAGTTTCACCATATTGTATTGGTTCCCTTCAAGGTTGGTCGGGATCTTGTCTGTTTCACTCCTGTAGGACACATGCGAAAACTGAATTTCATCACCTTTTAATACCACTATCGAAAAAACGCCCTGCTCATTGGTGATGGTTCCCCTGTTTTGCCCCTTTACCATTACTGTTACTCCCGGGATGCCTTTTAAGCTGTCGTGCGTCATTACTATACCATATAACTGAACAACAGAGTCTTTCAGGGATTCAAACTGCGCTTTTGCCGCGAAGGGGATTAAAAAGAACGAGAAAAAAATATATCGTAAAAAATGTTTCATTAACCTGTTAGATGAACTGCAATAATACCCTAAAATCACTACTCAACCATTCAAAAAACCCAATTTAACCCGAACGTACGAAAAAAACAAAGTAAGCATTTATGGGCTTAACTTTGCGGGACAATATTTTTTTTAACAAAAAGTTCGGCAGATGAAAGAAAGTGATATTCTGAAAGCGCTGGGAAATGTAATTGAGCCCGATCTGGGTAAAGATCTCGTAACACTAAACATGGTTAAAGACATTGTAACAGAAGGAGATAAGGTTTCTTTTACAGTTGTGCTTACTACGCCTGCATGCCCTTTAAAAGATATGATCAAAAACGCATGTGTAAATGCGATACACCTGCTGGTAAATAAAAATGCAGACGTAAATATAAAATTTACAGCCAATACCAACAGCAACCGGAAAGACAATAAAGCCTTATTGCCGGGAGTGAGAAATATTGTTGCTGTGGTAAGCGGTAAAGGCGGCGTTGGCAAATCTACGGTGGCGGCTAATTTAGCCCTTGCGCTGGCAGAAGGTGGCGCTTCTGTGGGGCTGATGGATGCCGATATCTACGGGCCAAGCGTACCTATGATGTTTGGTGTACGGGGTGAAAGACCGCTCATGAAAAAACAGGGCGAATAAGGTATTATCATCCCACTGGAAAAATTTGGCATAAAGCTGATGAGTATAGGCTCGCTGGTAGATGAACGGCAGGCGATCGTATGGCGCGGGCCCATGGCAAGCAGCGCCATACGGCAGTTTGTAACGGATGTGGAGTGGGGTGATCTGGATTACCTGGTAATTGATATGCCGCCAGGTACCGGCGATATTCATCTAACATTGGTTCAAACGGTTCCTGTAACAGGAGCAGTGGTAGTAACCACTCCCCAGCCTGTAGCACTGGCAGACGCCAAAAAAGCCATTGCCATGTTTGGACAGGCTCAGATTAAAGTGCCCGTTATCGGGCTGGTAGAGAATATGAGCTGGTTTACGCCGGCAGAACTGCCAGAAAACAGGTATTATATTTTTGGAAAGGAAGGCGGTAAGCGATTGGCTGAAGAATTTGATATTCCTTTTTTGGGACAAATACCATTGGTGCAGGGCATAAGGGAAGGCGGTGATATAGGCATACCGGCAATGGTCAGCGATGATGAGATCACGCGGAAAGCCTTCAGCAGTTTTGCTGGCAACACTGTTCGAAGCATAGCCATGCGCAATGCCAACATGGATGCAACTAAAATTGTGGAGATCGTGGTATAATGCTGCCGGCACCCGGCGCAGGGAGGGACAAACGCGGAAACGGATTATTCTACCATACTGAATGCAGTGAGGTATTTATCAATATATTCCTGCATATACTTTGATTTGTATTGCATTATAAAGCGGGGATGTTCGAGCGCTGTGATCTTTTTAAAGAAACCATGTGTGTTATTTAGCCCGAGCAGTATCTTTTCATTTTTACCGCTGCCCAGGCAAAAGCATATATCGGTATCTATTCCCAATGCAATTTGCTTTTTGATGCTCCGGATCATAAAATCATGCGCGGCGGCGGCCAATGCTTTACTGTCATAAAAATTATAATTCACTTCTTTTCCCAAACTGTTTTTTATGGTAAAGCCCAGAGGGCAGATGGAATTGATATAGAATTTTCCATAAAATTTTTCCGGACCGCCATATATTTCTATCATATTATATATAAATACGGATGAAGGTTCGTGTGCCGGGGCTCCGGGGTATGCGATCGCGCATTTTTCAACCAGTCTTTTGGGATCGGTAAATGGAACGCCTGTTAATCCTGCCCCAAATCTTCCGGGGTTGATGCCCAGGATAATGTGCCGCCGGTTATTGTCGCTATAGTATTTTTTGTAGAAAGCAGATGAAACGGCCAGGCTGTTTTTATTCTCGCGGAAAGGATTCATTACCCGTATACCGGGCGGTAATTTACCTGTGAAATGCAGCGATTGGTTAAATGCAATTACTTTATCGGCAAATGTTGACATATAGTGAAGGAAGGTAAGTAATTTTATAAAGGGAAATGGACATATCAATCTCAAATCTCCAATTTCAAATATTCCATGCATCGCAAAGATTTTATCCGTTCAGGCTTTTTATTGTGCACGCCTTATGTGCTGCCCTTGCGGGGCATAATGCGCACCTCCGCGGGGGATGAAGATTATATAATGACCGTAAACGGGCATATCCCTGCTGCCCGTGCAGGGTTTACACTAACACATGAGCATATCCTGGTAGATTTTATCGGTGCAGACAAAATAACTACATCCCGCTACAATGCAGATGAAGTATACAATAAAGCGCTGCCTGTTTTGCAGGAAGCTGTAGAGAATGGTTGTAAAACCCTGGTGGAATGCACACCCAATTATCTTGGAAGAAATACAGCTTTATTGCAGAGATTATCGAAAGCCAGCGGGCTTCATATAATTTCCAATACCGGTTATTATGGGGCCGCAAAAGAAAAATTTTTGCCTAAGCATGCTTATACCGATTCGGCCAAACAACTGGCAGCACGCTGGATCAACGAATGGGAAACAGGTATAGAAGGTACCGGTATCAAGCCGGGCTTCATTAAAACCGGCGTGGATGCTTTCCCGTTATCCCCGGTACAGCAAAAGCTTATTGAGGCGGCAGCATTAACGCATTTATCAACGGGATTAACTTTTGGGGTGCACACAGGCAACGGGGAAGCTGCGCTGGAGGAACTGAAGATAATAAAAGCTATGCGTGTGCGTCCTGAAGCGTGGGTGTGGATTCATGCGCAAAGCGAAAGGAACAGGCAGGTTCATGTACAGGTTGCAAAAGAAGGGGGATGGGTTTCTTTTGACGGGCTCAACGATGGTTCAGTGCAGCAATACATACAATTTTTGAAGGATATGAAAGCAGAAAAGCTTTTGCACAGAACGCTTATCTCTCATGATGCAGGCTGGTACCATGTAGGCGAGCCCGGTGGTGGTCGGTTCAGATCTTTCAATACCGTTTTTAAATTGATGTTGCCTTTGTTGAGGAAAGAGGGATTTAATGAAGGTGAAATACAGCAGGTTTTTATTGTTAACCCGGCCAAAGCATTAACGGTTAAGGTTAGAAGAGCGTAGCTTCCCGCTGCTTCTATGCTGCCTTACTGCCAAGCCACAACAACCTTTCCTTTTGTTCTGCCCGTTTCTATTTGCGCATGGGCTTTCGCTATGTCAGCAAAAGAAAAAACATCTGAAACATGTGATTTAACAATGCCTTTCTCCAGGAGGCTGGCTATTTCCTTCATGTCATTGCCGTTCGATTTTACTTTAAAAGCATAGCCATGCATTCCTTTTGCAGCGGCTTTTTCTCCAACTGCTTCATTCATCCCGGAAGGGATGCTGATGATGGTAGCGCCTTTTTTCATCACGCCTATGGAACGGTCAATGCTTTCTCCGCCAAGCGTATCCAATACAAAATCAATATCCGATACCTGTTCTTCCAGTGGCGCAGCGTTATAGTTAATATGTTTGTCGGCGCCGAGGCCCAATACAAAATCCCTGTTTGCCACCGAAGCGGTTCCCGCTACCCATGCACCGGAATATTTAGCTATTTGCACGGCATAATGTCCTACGCCTCCCGCAGCGGCGTGGATCAGCACTTTTTGCCCTTTTTGTATAGAAGTAAATGCTTTCATAGACTGCCATGCGGTTAATGCGGCAAGTGAAGCCGCGGCAGCTTCATTAAAAGAAATATTGAGCGGCTTTAACGCGAGGTGAGCGGCAGGAGCTGCTACATATTCCGCATAGGCTTTGCCGTGGCCGGGGAAATTGACCATACCAAATACTTCATCGCCTTTTTTAAATGCTGTAACACTTTCACCGGTTTCTGTTACTATGCCCGAAATGTCCCAGCCCAGTATCAATGGTGTTTCATCTTTCAGCATTCCGGATAGCCCTTTGCCCGAACGGGTTTTTGCATCAATAGGGTTGATGGCGGCCGACTTCACTTTTACCAGTACTTCTTCGTTTGTTATTAACGGAACCGGCGCTTCTTCCAAAACCAGGTTCCCGGTATCGCCAAAGCCGTGCAATACAATTGCTTTCATTAAGTTATTTCCCTGAGTCATAGTATCAAATTAAAATTTCAAAAAAAGCCTGTTGTGCTTAATTTATTTGGCAGGCTGTGCACCTGTTGCTCCGTTGCCGGCTAATAATTAACGGGCAACAATTTCATGTATTCATTGATGTCTCTATGATCTTTTTTCCGGAATGCAGTTCCTGAAGACGATAACTTTAAAATGCGGGACACTCTGAAATCACGGTAATCATTGCGCCACCAGCACCATGCGATCATATGCCAGTTAAAAGCATAGAATATAAGACCTATGGGTTCTATTGCCCTGGCGCTAACCTCGTCATTCATATTCTGGTATTCCAGGTTAAGAATGGTTTGGGTGGATATGGCATTCTGGATCCCGGATAAGTAAGCGAAATTATTTCCGCCAAACGAGCATGTTACTGTTTTGATCTGGGATTGTAATTGTTCCAGCTTTTCTTTCTGGTTTCCGCGCAGCACCGACCGTACTTTGTTCAAAGCCGTTTCGTAGTGCTTCCGGATGGATTGATCGGAAAACCGGGCGGTAATGCTTTCCATGAGTATCAGTGCATTGGCTTCTTCATTGGTAAATGATACCGGCGGTAAAAAATAGCCTTGCACAATAAAATAACCCCGGCCATTTTCAAAGCTTACCGGTACGCCAATTTCCGTAAGCGCTTTCACGTCGCGGTACACCGTGCGTATGCTTATTGAAAACCTGTCGGCTATGCGTTCCGCAGGCATAAATTTTTTGGATTGCAGCATGGTTAAGATGCCCATGAGCCGGTCAATTCTATTCAATGCTTTCTGATTTTAAGGTTTAAAATTAAGCACAAACTGCTGACCGGAGAAGTGTGCTCTGAATTTTGCATCTTCTTCTCATATTTCACGTTTGACAGCAATTTATACCTGAAGCCCTTGTGGTGGTATGTAACACACGTGCCACGGCAATTAAAAAGTTTTAAGTTGACGACCATAGCGACCACACCAACCGCGACTCCGCTGTAGGCGGTCTCGTCATCTATAAAATGCACATACCAATCAATTTTTAAATATTTTCTTCTTAACTGTTGATTATTTTAAATATTTTCAATTAAATAATCAAAAATATTTTCCATATCTCAATATTTTACCTAATTTTAATGAAATTTTTCAATAAAAATATTAAAACGAAATATTTATGTGTGGCATAGTTGGCGTATTCGATTGTAAAACGGGTACAGAATCGCTCCGACCTAAGATACTGAGCATGTCGAAAAAGATCCGCCACCGTGGTCCGGACTGGTCGGGTATATACAGCGATGACGATATTGTTTTAGCGCACGAGCGTTTGGCAATTGTGGATCCCCAGTCGGGCAGGCAGCCTTTGTATACAAAAGACAAAACGCTGGTACTTGCAGTAAACGGGGAAATATACAATCACCGGGATATTCGCAAATCATTGCCCGGGTATGAATTTTTAACCCAATCCGACTGTGAAGTAATACTGGCTTTATACCGCGAGAAGGGCATTCATTTCCTGGAAGACCTGAACGGGATATTTGCATTTGCTTTATACGACAAAACAGACGGGTCTTATTTTATTGCCCGCGACCATATCGGCATCATTCCGTTTTACATGGGTTGGGATGAATGGGGCAATTTTTATGTTGCTTCCGAATTGAAAGCGCTGGAAGGCGTTTGTAATAACATTAAGGAGTTTTTACCGGGGCATTATTTATACAGTAAAGACGGCGGCTATGAATTGAAACGCTGGTATAAGCGCGATTGGGAGCAGTATAAAAATGTAGAAAACAATGTTTCAGACATTGCCGTTTTACGCAAGGCCCTTGAAGATGCGGTACACCGCCAGTTGATGAGTGATGTGCCCTATGGCGTTTTGCTGTCGGGAGGGCTCGACTCCTCTATTATAGCGGCGGTTACCAAAAAGTTTGCTGCCAAAAGAGTTGAATCCGGCGACACACAGGCTGCATGGTATCCGCAGCTGCATTCATTTGCCGTGGGCTTAAAAGGCTCGCCCGACCTGGCAGCGGCGCAAAAAGCGGCCGACCATATCGGTACAGTGCATCATGAGATCCATTTTACCATACAGGAAGGATTGGACGCAATTAGAGATGTGATCTATCATTTGGAAACCTATGATGTAACCACCATAAGAGCCTCCACGCCTATGTACCTGATGGCGAGGATCATTAAGTCTATGGGTATAAAAATGGTGCTGTCGGGCGAAGGTTCAGATGAATTGTTTGGCGGTTACCTGTATTTTCATAAAGCGCCCAACCCGGAGGCCTTTCACGAAGAAACCGTACGCAAACTGGGCAAACTGCATTTGTATGACTGCCTGCGCGCCAATAAATCACTGGCTGCCTGGGGCATAGAGGGTCGGGTGCCGTTTTTAGACAAAGAATTTATGGATGTGGCTATGCGGTTGAACCCTGCAGATAAAATGGCCAAGGATGGTAAAATAGAAAAGTGGATCCTGCGTAAGGCTTTTGAAGATTACCTGCCGGAAAGCATTGCCTGGCGGCAGAAAGAACAATTTTCCGATGGCGTGGGGTATAGCTGGATTGATACGCTCAAAACCATTGCCAGCCTGAAAGTTACGGATGAGCAGCTTGCAAACGCGAGGTACAGGTTTCCTGTTAACCCGCCGATGTCGAAGGAAGAATACCATTACCGTTCCATATTCAGTGAACATTTTCCGTCGGATGTAGCGGCAGCCTGTGTGCCTTCCGTGCCTTCCGTGGCCTGCAGTACGCCTGAAGCGCTGGCCTGGGATAAATCTTTTCAAAACCTCAATGACCCTTCCGGACGTGCAGTGGCCACTGTGCACAACATGGCGTATGAGGAAAAGTAAGATGCGGTCGGCACCCGACGCAGGAGGGTCAGCATCGCATCCGAACGCAAAGCACCGGAGAACAAATAATAAGAACCAAATCACAAGAACCAAATAAATTTCAAATCCGAAGTCTTAAGCGCTAAATCCGAAGGGAAGAACCAAATCACAAAAGACAAGAACCAAATAAATTTCAAATCTGAAGCCATAAGCTCTAGATCCGAAGAAAATACAACAATAAACAAAAAATTAAAAACCATAAATTTCCGGAAATCCGGAGATGCGGTCGGCACCCGATGCAGGAGGGTCAGCACCGCGTCTGAACGCAAAGCACCAAAAGACAAATTACAAGAAACCAATAAATATCAGATTTCATCCGAAGAGTGCTGCCAGATCAGCTCTGAGCAATGAGTGCTGATAGCTGAAAGCTGCTTACTCAGGCAGAACAGGGCCGTAGTGCAATTTCTTTCCTATCTGGTCTTTGTCGGGAAAAAGGATATCATGGGCGGTTTCATATCCTTCATTGGCAACCTGATTAAGCATGCTCCTTTCTTTATAGCGGCGGGCGGCATATACAGCCAATCCGGCCAAAAAGCCGATGGCCACCGCAACGAGTACTTTATCGGATTTTTTCATCTTTTTTATTACAAAGATAAAGCTGCAAAACATATACCATGTTAAATGATGTTAATGTATACCGGAATTTATCATATTTAAAGAAGGCGCCGCGGCTTTCGTTATCAGCATTCTTAAAAATAAAAAGCTAAATTCGCTTCCGGATATCAGAGATCTGATTACCAAAGATAAACACCCTAACCACGATGATTTTTACATTTTAAGCAATGACGACAACTCAATTGGTGCAGCTTTCGCAAACCCTGGAAGGTGAATTCTATTACGATAAAACGATAAGAACATTATATGCAACCGATGCTTCAGCTTACCGCGAGATGCCTTTGGCGGTTGCCATACCCCGGACAGTAGCAGATATTAAGAAACTGATCGCGTTTGCCCATGCGCAAAAAACTTCACTGATCCCGCGAACAGCCGGCACATCACTTGCAGGGCAGGTAGTAGGCAATGGTATAGTGGTGGATGTATCAAAATATTTCACGCAAATACTTGAGCTCAATACAACAGAAAACTGGGTTCGTGTGCAACCCGGCGTTATAAGAGATGAGCTGAACCTTTTTCTCAAACCCCATGGATTGTTTTTCGGTCCCGAAACATCTACTGCCAACAGGGCAATGATGGGCGGCATGGTGGGTAATAACTCATGTGGCTCCAACTCCGTAATTTACCGCAGTACACGCGAGCACCTGATTGAAATAAAGGCTTTGCTGAGCGATGGTTCCGAGGCGGTATTTAAAGCCCTGGATATAGAAGCTTTTCATGCCAAATGTGAAGCGCCCACGCTGGAAGGGAAAATTTATCAAAATATCCGGAGCTTATTGAGCAATTACGAAACGCAGCAGGAGATCCGAAAGGAGTTTCCTAAAAAAACAGTAGAAAGGAGAAACACGGGCTATGCTGTGGATTTACTGCTGGAAACCGCGCCTTTTGCCGCGGGTGAGGAAGATTTTAATTTTTGCAAGCTTATTGCCGGATCCGAAGGCACACTGGCTTTCATAATCGAAATTAAATTGAATGTAGTTCCGTTGCCGAAGGAATCCGGGCTGCTTTGCGTGCATTTTAATACCATAGATGAATCGCTGAGAGCAAATTTGATAGGATTAAAATACCGGCCTTCGGCGAGCGAACTGATAGATCATTATATTCTTGAATGTACAAAAGACAATATCGAGCAGCGTAAAAACCGTTTTTTTGTGCAGGGTGATCCGGGCGCTATACTGGTAATAGAGTATACCCGCGATACAAGAGAAGAAATTACTGCTATCGCCAAAGAGGTAGAAGCGGAAATGCGGGCAGCCGGACTGGGTTATTATTTCCCTTTATTGTTTGGCGATGATACAAAGAAAATATGGACGCTGAGAAAAGCCGGGCTCGGCCTGCTGAGCAACCTGCCTGGTAATGATAAGGCGGTGCCGGTAATTGAAGACACCGCGGTAGATGTAAATGATCTTCCTGCCTATATACGCGAATTTAATGAGATACTTAAAAAGTACAATCTCTATTCCGTGCATTATGCGCATGCGGGCAGCGGGGAAATACACCTGCGTCCCATCATCAACCTGAAAACCAAAGAAGGAAATCTCCTGTTCCGCACCATTGCCGAAGAAATAGCCACACTGGTAAAAAAATACAAAGGCTCATTGAGCGGCGAGCATGGCGACGGACGGTTAAGGGGGGAATTCATCAGGCAAATGATCGGTGAAAAAAACTATCAGTTGCTCAAAGCGATAAAGAAAGCGTGGGACCCGCACAATATTTTCAATCCCAACAAAATTGTTGATACGCCGGCCATGAATACCATGCTGCGCTATGAGCCCGGTCAGCGAACGCCTGCTTTTAAAACCGTTTTCCGATACCCCAACCAGGATGTGTTGCAGCATGCGGAACAGTGCAACGGATCAGGCGACTGCCGTAAAACACATTTGTCGGGAGGAACCATGTGCCCCTCCTATATGGCAACCAAGAATGAAAAAGATACTACGAGGGCGAGAGCCAATATTTTAAGAGAGTTTCTTACGCATTCAAGCAAGATCAACCGTTTTGATCATAAAGAAATTTATGAAGTAATGGATCTGTGCCTGAGTTGCAAGGGTTGCAAATCGGAATGTCCTTCCAACGTGGATGTGGCCAAGCTGAAGGCCGAATTTTTGCAGCAGTATTACGATGCCAACGGTGTGCCGCTGCGCAGCCGGCTCATCGCCAATTTTACCAGGTTATCGAAAGCAGGTGCGTTGCTGCCGGGGTTATACAATACGTTAATGACCGGTAAATTAACTGCCGGCCTGGCAAAACGCATCGTCGGGTTTGCTCCCAAACGTTCCATGCCCGGATTGTACAGCACTACATTAAAGAAATGGTACAATAAACATTGCCGGCAGCAAACAAAAAGCAATACCAGAAAAGTATACCTGTTTTGCGATGAGTTTACCAATTATAACGATACCGAAACAGGCATCAAAGCGATCTTACTACTGGAGGAACTGGGGTATGAAGTGATCATCCCCGAACACACGGAGAGTGGCCGGTCGTGGCTTTCCAAGGGGCTTTTGCGCAAGGCAAAAGTGATTGCCGAAAAAAATATAAAGCTCCTGTCTCCATTAATAAATGAACAAACACCACTGGTGGGGATAGAGCCCTCTGCCATACTCACTTTCAGGGATGAATACATTGATCTTGCCGACGACGCATTGCTGGACGAAGCAAAACGATTATCGGCAAATGTATTTACCATTGAAGAATTTTTAAGCCGTGAAACAGATGCGGGGAATATTACCACTGAGCGGTTTACAAAGGAGCAAAGGAAGATCGTTTTGCACGGGCACTGTCACCAGAAAGCATTGTCGTCTATGGCTCCTTCGGTTAGAATATTGTCACTGCCTCAAAATTATGTCGTGCAGATCATTCCTTCCGGGTGCTGCGGAATGGCCGGATCATTCGGGTATGAAAAAGAGCATTACGATCTTTCCATGCAAATAGGCGAGCTGGTATTGCTGCCCGCCGTTCGACGGCAGGCGGCGGATGTAATCATTGCCGCGCCGGGCACCAGTTGCAGGCACCAGATCAAAGACGGGGCATCAAAAAAAGCTTTACACCCGGTAGAAATATTGTATGATGCCTTGCTGGGGAAGGAAAAAAAATAAAACGCCTTCGCACAGATATTTGTTGCCACAGCGCATAAAGAGCATACGGTTTAATAAATCGAAGACATCTTATAAAAAGTAGTAACCAAAAAGGTCTTAATCCCGTTCATGCTGTGCAACAGGTTCATGTTGTAACTTTTGAAAGAAATAAGATGGACGGGAAGGTACGGAACGCTGCATGCCAAATCACACTGCCCTTGCAGACGCCGGTATTCGGGATGCTTTGCTTTACCCGACCCTGATATATACCAGCTTTACATGTTTTCTCCCGGTGTCGCGTTCATCAATTTCAAAGCCGGGTAAGCTTTTGATCAGCGGCAATAGTTTTGCATAACCGTAATTGCGCGGGTCAAAATCAGGACGCTTTTTTAACAAAAGGTTCCCCAGGTCTCCAAGGAACGCCCATCCATTTTCATCGGCCAGATCATTGATGCTGGTGGTAAGCAGGTTGGTAAGATTCTTGTCGGTTTTATTCAGTATTCTTTCTTTTTTGGTTGTTTCTTTCCGACGGGCAGGTTTGGCCGGAACTTCCTCTTTGCTTAATATTTCTATATATATAAATTTATCGCATGCTGCACGGAAAGCCCCCGGGGTTTTTTGTTCGCCCATGCCAAACACCTTCATGCCTGCTTCCCGCAGCCGCGTGGCCAGCCTTGTAAAATCACTGTCGCTGCTCACTATACAAAAGCCATCTACCCTGCCTGTATATAAAATATCCATTGCATCTATGATCATTGCCGAGTCGGAAGAATTTTTCCCGGTAGTATAGCTGTATTGCTGAACAGGAGATATAGCATGATCCAGTAAAACGGTTTTCCACCCCGCAACATGTGGCTTGGTCCAGTCGGCATAAATGCGTTTAAATGTTGGTGAGCCGTACTTGGCAACTTCTTCCAGGATGCCACTGATGAGCCGGTAAGGAATATTATCGGCATCTATGAGAACCGCAAGGCGGAGATCCTTTGTATTTTCCATGTATTGTTTGTTGATTGGCACAAAAGGTAGCCATAATTTGAAAATTTGAAAATTTGGAAATGTGAGAATGTGGAAATGAAGCGGTCGGCACGCGACGAAGGAGGCGTCAGACCGCGCATTTAATGCGGAATGTGAAAAGGCTCACAACTCATCGCCTTTATCCCCTCATTTTCTTCTTTTTCTCATTGATATACAATAATTTCTAACTTTAAGCATTGTTACAAAAAGGGATGGATTGAAAAACCGGCTGCTATTGATATTGTTGTGCTTAACGGGAATACAATTTGGGCTTGCCCAGCAAAATCCTTCACTGTCGAACCTGCGCAAAAAAAAGCTTCCTGTTCTGCCGGATACCCTTCGTTTAGACACATTGAGCATTATTCCGGGAACGTTTCTTGTTTCGGATGCCGACAGCAATGACTATACGCTGGATATTTTTAACGCCATGCTCATATGGAAGAAAAAACCCTCAGCCGATAGTGTGTTGATCAGCTACCGGGTTTTCCCCGGCAAATTTAACACGGTATACCAGCGGATGCGCTTCGACAGCATCAGCAACAATTTTCTTGCATCACCTGTAACCATACAGGATGCCGGGTCACTCCAAAATTCCATTTTTGATTTTGGCAATATAAACTATAACGGGAGCTTTGGCAGGGGGCTTTCTTTTGGCAACCAGCAGGATGTGGTGCTCAATTCTACACTCAACCTTCAAATGAACGGATACCTGGCCGACAGTATCCGGGTAGCTGCGGCTATAACCGACAGCAATATTCCGATCCAGCCCGATGGCAATACACAGAATTTAAATGAATTTGATAAGGTGTTTATCCAGTTTAAAAAAGGGGGGTGGCATTTTGATATTGGCGACATAGATATCCGCCAGCAGCAAAGTTATTTTCTTAACTACTACTCAAGACTGCAGGGTGCTGCTTTCGGCCGTGAAAGCAGGATCAGTCCCTCAATAACCAATCGCCTTTTGCTCAGCGGCGCTATTGCAAAGGGTAAGTATACCCGTAATATTTTTAATGGTATAGAAGGGAACCAGGGACCATACCGCTTACAGGGGCCAAACAACGAATTGTTTTTCATTGTGCTGGCAGGTACCGAACGGGTATTTATTGACGGGGAACTGATGCAAAGGGGGGAGGATCAGGACTATGTGATCAACTACAATACTGCTGAACTTACATTTACGCCCAAACGGATGATCACAAAAGACAAACGTATTCAGGTGGAGTTTGGTTATGCCGACAGGAACTATCTCAATGCTCAATTATACGCTTTTGACGAAGCAGCCGTAGGAGAAAAACTTAAAATAAGGGTTGCGGCCTATTCAAACAGTGATGCTAAAAATTCACCCATCAATCAAACCCTCGATCCCCGGCAAAAACAATTTTTGGCCGATATTGGCGATAGTGTGCACCACGCATTGTATCCATCGCAGGTATTGGATACCTTTTCGGTAAATAAGATCCTGTATAAAAAAGTAGATACCATTTTCAATAATGGCGTGCATGATTCTGTATATGTCTATTCTGTTTCCCCTGCCGATGCCCTGTATAATCTTGCTTTTACGGAGGTGGGACAGGGAATGGGCGATTATGTGCCGGATGAAACAAGCGCTGCCAACGGGAAATTGTTCAAATGGGTGGCGCCGGATGCCAATAATAACAAACAGGGAAGGTACGATCCGGTAATACTGTTGGTTGCCCCCAAAAAACAGCAACTGCTGAGCATAGGGGCCGACTATATGGTTTCTGCCCACACACAGGTGAGCACCGAAATGGCGGTGAGCAGCTATAACGTGAACAGCTTTTCGGCAAAAGATAAAAGCGACGACAAAGGCTTTGCTGCAAAGCTGGTATTGAATGACAGCAGGCAACTGAAAAAGAGCGGGAAAGGACCGGCACTGGTGAGCCGGCTGAGTTACGAATGGGTACAAAACAGGTTCAAACCTGTTGAGCGGCTGCGTGGGGTAGAGTTTTACAGGGGATGGGGTCTCCCTTTAAATGTGCAGTCCGCTACCGAAAATCTTTTTCATGCCGGGGTAGCGCTTAACAGTAAGAATGGCAATTCCATCCGGTACCAGTTTGAACACTACAATCGTGATGACGGATACAGCGGCGTTCGCAACAGCATCCTGCAACAGTCCGACTATGGCAATTGGCATTTTAACAACCAGTTCGATATTACCCGTTTCAACCTCAGGGAACAAAAGGGATATTATTTTAAACCCGCTATTGATGTGGCGCGGGACTTTCCCAAACTCGGCAACTATCGAATAGGCGGAGGATACAGCGGTGAACGCAATTATGTACAATACAAGCAGTACGATTCGCTAACTACCGGCAGTTTCTCTTACGATATATGGCAGGCCTATCTTAAATCTTCTTTAAATAAACCCAACAAATGGGGGATAACCTATTACACCCGCCGCGATAAATATCCCTACCAGGCAAAGCTGGTAGCGTCCGACAGGAGCAGCAATATCAATGCCTATGCCGAGTTGATGAAGAGTGAAAAACACCAGTTGAAAGTAAATGCTACCTACAGAAAATTAGATGTGATTGACAGCAAGGTCACTTCACAGCAATCCGAAGAAACCATTCTGAGCCGGGCAGAATATTTTCTCAATGAATTTAAAGGATTGATAAATGGCAATGTACTGTATGAAGTGGGAACAGGACAGGAGCAGAAAAGGGATTTCACTTACGTGGAAGTGCCGCCCGGACAGGGCGAATATACATGGAACGACTACAACAGCAACGGTATTCCGGAGCTGAATGAATTTGAACTGTCGCAGTTCCGGGACCAGGCGAAATACATTCGCATATTTACGCCTACCAATGATTTTATAAAAGCAAATTACCTGCAGTTTAACTATAGCGTCGTTGTTAATCCGCGTTCAATGATCGACATGAAAAAAGCGAACGGCTTTCAAAAATTTCTTACCCGCCTGTATTTTCAAAGCGCTTTACAGGTATATAAAAAGGAAAGCTCGGGTAAGCTTCGGTTTAATCCCTTCACCGTTCCTTTATCCGACACCTCTTTACTTGTACTGAACCAGGTGTTCAGCAATTCTTTTTCGTTTAACCGCTTCAGCAGTATATGGGGCATGGATCTCAATAATATCCGCAACAGCAATAAAGCCTTTCTTACCTACGGGTATGAAAGCCGGGAAGTTAATGAATGGAATGTAAAAGGCAGATGGAACATAACCCGGTCGTTCCTGCTGGAATTATTGGCCAAAAAGGGACAAACCGGCCTGGTAACGCCAAATTTCGACAACAGGAACTACAATATAGAATCGCATGGAATAGAACCGCGGCTTTCTTTTATCCGGGGCACCAACTTCCGTATAGCGCTGGGATATAAATATGATGATAAGCAAAATACGGATGCCGCACAAAAGGCGATCATCAATTCCCTGATCAGTGAGGCAAAATACAATGTGCTTTCCAGCAGCTCGGTCACTGCTAAGTTTACCTATAGCCAGATCAGGTATTCCGACCCGGGGAATGCCAACATACCCAATACCACCGTGTCATACATTATGCTTGATGCATTATTGCCGGGGAAAAATTTTTTATGGACCGTTGATTTTACCAAACGGCTCACTTCCTATCTTGAACTGAACTTTCAGTATGAGGGAAGGAAGGCAGGCGTTTCCAACACGGTGCACATTGGCCGCGCCTCGTTAAGAGCCCTGTTTTAAAATGAAAACCGGAAGCATTGCTACTCCCGGTTTTCCGAATATAATGGAGGAATATTATTATCCGAATATGCCACCTTTTTTAAGTGTAACAGCACCTTCTCCAATTTTGAAGCCATTCTGGTATACCTCAACCTTGTAGGTTCCCGGCTGGTACTTATCGGTTTGTTTCAGATCAAAGCTTACATTTTTGCGTTTGCCCTGTTCGTAATCAATAGATACTTTATTGGTAAACTCTTTATCACCATCTTCCCTGGTGTTAACAGATCCTGATCCAAGCCCGTCTTCTTTCACCACCTGCCCTTCCGGATTGGTAACAATTACATACAGGTCTTTTGTGCCGGTTACGGATAACCTGTTTTCCACATCAAACGAAACCCTGAATTTATCGGCCCTTTTTGCCCTGGAAGTTTCTGATTCCTTACCGCTTTTCTTTTCATTGATGGCAGCAATATGGAAATTAGCGGCATTCAATGTAGAGCCTACGTCAACCTGACTTGAAAGCTCCTTGTTTTCAGTTAACTTGGTGTTCAATGTATCCGTTAACTGTTGCTTTTCCGTAGTAAGTTGTTGTTTGTCGGCTGTTAACTGTGTGTTTTCTCCCTGCAGTCTCTCAATTTCCAGTACGTATTCTTCAATTTTTCCGTTCAGTTGGTTGATCAGCTTGCGCGCTTCCGACAGGTCGGCCGCGGTTGCATTTTGCTTGTTGATCAGTGTTTTTATCCTGCTTCTCATGCTGGTAACGTCTTTGTCACGTGTTTTAACCAGGCTGTCGAGCTTTGTATTTTCAGAAGTCATTTTATCCAGGCGGATTTCAGCAGCCTGGTAATCTGTTAAAAGCTGGTTTCTTACCGAATCCAAAGAAGCATACTGAACATCCTTTTGCTGAATTACTTCCTTGGTTTTACTTTTATCGTAGATAATGTAGCCCCAGGTACCTAATAAGGCGGCGATCAGTACGCCGTATATTATACCGCGGTTGTCTTTTTTTGGTGGTTGGGGCTGGCTTGATGCTGAGGGATAGTTTGAAGCGCTCATAGTTTATTTTTTTTGAGTTTAAACAAATTTAGAGATATGATACATCAATTAAACTTAACAAATTTATTGGTTATTGATATAGAAACTGTTCCCGGAACCCCTGATTTTCAATTGTTACCGGAATATTGGAAGGGGCTCTGGCAGGACAAGATTTCCAAAACCATGCCAGAAAATATTTCGCCCGACGAATCCTACCTGCAAAGGGCCGGTATTCTGGCTGAATTTGGGAAAATCATCTGCATTTCAACAGGCTTTTTTTATCATGAGACAAATGGAAAATTGTGTTTCAAGATCAAGTCGTTCAGTGGCGATGATGAAGCCGCCCTGCTTATTGCTTTTGTGGATTTGCTGAATACATTCCGTGAAAAAAGAGGCATTTTTGCAATTGCAGGACACAATCTCAAAGAATTTGATATCCCGTACATCTGCAGGCGGATGCTGATACTGAACATTCCTCTGCCCGATTATCTCCAGCTAAGCGGTAAAAAGCCCTGGGAAACCAACCTGGCAGATACGATGGAATTATGGAAATTTGGCGATCATAAAAATTATGTATCCCTTAAACTGCTGGCCGCCGTTTTGGGCATTGATACCCCAAAAGACGATATTGACGGAAGCATGGTAAAAGATGTATATTACGAGGAAAAAAACCTCCCCCGCATAGTAACCTATTGCCAGAAAGATGTTGTAACCGTTGCCAATATTATCCTGCGGTTTAAAGGCATGTCTTATCTGGAAAAAGAAAACATTACAATAGTAGAATGAGTATCGGATTTGTTAATGTTAACCGATAAACCGATCAGGCTATTTAACTTACCAACATGAGCGTCGAAAAGATCATTACAGACTGGAAGCAAAAAAAAATTAAACCGGTATACTGGTTAGAAGGTGATGAGAATTTTTATATTGACCAGTTGGTTGAATATGCAGAACATCATATCCTTTCTGAAGAGGAAGCCGGATTTAACCTTTCCGTTTTTTATGGTAAGGATACCAATTGGGCCGAACTGGTCAATGCCTGCCGGCGCTATCCCATGTTTTCCGATAAGCAGGTAGTCATATTAAAAGAAGCCCAGCAGATGCGTGATTTGGATAAATTGGAAGCCTATGTAGAAAACCCGCTGCTTTCTACCGTGCTGGTGGTTGCGCATAAGGAAAAGAAGCTGGATGGGCGCAGCAGACTGTCAAAACTGCTAAAACAGCATGCCGTGGTGCTGAGCACAAAAAAAATTTACGAGAGCCAGTTGCCCGAATGGGCCAATGAGCAGGTACAGAAAAAAGGTTTCACAATTTCGCGGAAGGCGGTGATGTTGCTGATAGAACATATTGGAAACGATATGAGCCGGATCAACAATGAAATTGATAAATTGCTGGTGAACCTCGGCAGCCGGAAGTCTATTGCTGAAGAAGATATCGAACAGTATGTTGGCGTAAGCAAAGAATACAATGTTTTTGAATTGCAGGAAGCGCTGCAACGCAGGGATGCGGCAAAAGCAATGCGCATCATTCAGTATTTTGGATCCAATCCCAAAGCGGCTCCCATTCAAATGGTGATGCCTGCGTTGTATAATTTTTTCAGTAAAGTATACATGCTGTTTGCCGTACAATCGAAGGATGAAAAAGCAGCGGCTGCCGCTATAGGCGTTAATCCCTATTTTATTAAAGACTATATGGTTGCAGCTAAAAATTATGGTTATACAGGCATTGAGCAGGCCCTATTGCTGCTTCATCAGTATAACCTCCGCAGTATTGGAGTAAATGATGCGGGTACCGGGGATGCTTCGCTGATGAAAGAAATGGTGGTCAAGATAATGCAATAATGCGGACTGCATATTGTTTGCAACCCGCATTATGTATTTAAAAAAATCATAGTGATCAGCGTTCAGGGGGAGGGGCAGGCAGGGTTATTTTGCTTTCGGGGTGTTCTTTCCCGTTATGACAGGTAATACATGTGATCACTGTTTTCCCTTCTTCCACATAGTCAAAGTATTTTTTGTTGATCTTTGCTGTCATGCGCATCATATCCCGGGCTACGTTTTTTTCAGGTTTCTCATCACTTGAAAAATCAAGCTTTTTGGGATTTGTTTTGGAAGGCGCATGGCAGTGATTGCATTTTACACCCAAAGAAACATTGAATCCTTTCATTATCTTTTCCAGTTCCTCGTGACTGATGTCTTTAGGAAGTACTTTAAGATTGGGTTTGGGTTTTTTGTCCTGGACAGTAGTAGCGGCTACACCAACCATAAGAATAAAAACCAGGGATATGCCCGCTAAAAATTTCTTTTTGTGCAATTGATACATAGCGATAGAATTTCCCGTTAAAGTAAAATTTTCTTTCTTACATACCAATTTTATTTTTGTGGTTTAAAAGGGTTCGTAGTTTATGGTCGGGAAGTTTATGGTTTGGCGATAGGTTGCCGCTTGGCTTCCCACTTACCACTTACTACTTACTACTCAATTACACAACAACATGATAAAAGAAAAGATACTGGTCATAGGTGCATCCGGGCAGATTGGCGTGGAGCTAACCCTTGCTTTGCGGAAGATATATGGCAATACGCAGGTGGTTGCATCCGACCTCAGAGAAGAGAACGACCTGTTAAAAGGCACGGGGCCTTATGTTTCCCTGGATGTGATGAATAAAGAAATGCTGCATGTGCAGGTGATCAGACAAAATATAACACAGGTATATTTACTGGCAGCCATTTTATCGGCAACAGGTGAAAAAAATCCCGGACTTGCATGGCATCTTAATACACAAAGCTTATTGAACGTGCTGGATATTGCCAGGGAAGAAAAATTGCAGAAAGTGTATTGGCCAAGCAGCATCGCGGTATTTGGACCGACTTCCCCGCGGCAAAATTGTCCGCAGCAAACCATAATTGAGCCCACTACCGTGTATGGCATAAGCAAATATGCAGGCGAATTCTGGTGTAAATATTACAATCAGCGTTTTGGCGTAGATGTTAGGAGCCTCCGCTACCCTGGATTGATCAGCTATAAATCTTCACCCGGCGGCGGTACAACCGATTATGCTGTAGAGATATTTACCGAGGCGCTGGAGGAAAAAAAATACACCAGCTTTTTGAACGCCGGCACTCTTTTGCCCATGATGTACATGCCGGATGCCATCAGAGCCACTATTGAGCTAATGGAAGCCGACGCCGCTAAAATATCGGTGCGAACCTCGTATAATATCGCTGCCATAAGCTTTTCACCCATGGACATTGCGGCGGAAATTAAAAAACATATCCGGGGGTTTGTTATGGAGTATGAACCGGATTACAGGCAGGCTATTGCCGATAGCTGGCCGCAAACCATTGATGACAGCGTGGCCCGTAAAGACTGGGGATGGGAACATGAGTATGACCTGTCACGTATAGCCGCTGATATGCTGGATAACCTGGCGCAGAGGTAGCGATCAGTATGATGGCTACCGGTTGTCAGCCATCAGTGGCGACAGATCGCTCAAAGCTCCTGTGTTTGCTTTTGCTGACCGCCTACCAGCTTATTGTCACCGCCTCCTTTAAGTTTTGTATTTTTGTGCTTTAATTGAATTCAGCTTTATGAAACAAACAATATTGATGCTAACCCTGTTAATAAGCGGGCTGTATACTCAGGCGCAGCAAAAAAATGATCTCTCCGGCGGGCAATGGCGCGGAGAACTGCAACGGGCAGACGGAAATAATATCGTTTTCAATTTTGAAATAAGCAAAAAGTCAGGTAAGCCCATCGCTTACATCCGCAATGCCGCGGAGCGCCTGGCCGTTGATGATATAACCATAGTAAAAGATTCTGTTTTTATCAGGCTTCCCTTTTTTGATTCTCAGTTCAGAGCGGCTTTTATTGATCACAACCGGATAAAAGGCGTTTGGATCAAGCGCCTTGCCGACCGGAACCTGGTTATGCCTTTTACGGCAGTAAACAATGGTACAAAAAGCTACCGGTTTAAAACTTTGAATAAAAAGCCTGCCGCTGATATAACCGGTCGGTGGGCAACTTCTTTTTCTGACGCAAAACATACGCGTACTATTGCAGCTGTAGGCGTTTTTAACCAGGAAGGAACGGTATTAACAGGCTCTTTTCTTACCCCCTCCGGCGATTACCGCTATCTCGAAGGCGTGGTTGACGGCGATTCGCTTAAGCTGTCGGGCTTCGACGGGGGGTACGCGTTATTGTTTACAGCAAAAATTGATGATGCCGGCAACATCAGCGGCGGAAAATATTTTTCGGGTGTGGGAGCGCCCAGGATATGGGAAGCCAGTAAAGATGCGGCAGCTCAGTTATCCGGTAATGCTTCTTCCGCACTTTTAAAGCAGGGGGCCTCCCCGAAGCTGGATTTCACTTTTAAAGATGTGGACGGCAAGCCCGTTTCTATAAACGAACCCAGGTTTAAAAATAAAGTAATAATAGTACAGATATTGGGCTCGTGGTGCCCCAATTGTATGGACGAAACGGTTTTTATGCACGAACTCTATAAAAAATATAGATCCAAAGGAGTAGAGATAGTGGGACTGGCTTACGAAAGAACAGCTGATTTTACCCGTTCGCAGCAAAGCGTTCGAAATTTCATGAAGCGGCTGAAAGTAGAATACCCGGTGCTTATTACCCCCGTTGCCGTGAGTGATCCTCAGCGTGCCGAAAAAACATTGCCCCAGTTGGAAAAAATACCGGCTTTTCCTACTACCATTTTTACAGACCGTAAAGGAGAAATACAAAAAATACATGCCGGCTTTAACGGCCCCGGAACAGGAGCCGATTATGAAAGGCAAAAGAAAGAATATTATGAGATCATAGATAGCCTGCTTGAGGCAAAATGATACTGGTTTATTATGTAAGACTGTAGATCATCGAGCAGATAATAAGTGTGATGAGCAATACAAGAAAGGGATAATATTTTTCCCAGTAATTCCTTTTTTTTGAAGCATGTACAAAATCACGGATTGTTTTTATAGCTGTTTCATTATTCCCTGCCAAAAGGTTTAACTGGCCGGCTATTGTACCGGTATACTTATAGGGCAGTTCAGATGAAGCGGATAAAAGCTGCAGAATGAGTTTTTGATTTAAGGCTTCATCTTTGTGATGCAGCAATACATTTATATTGCTTTCAGAAAGGATGTTTTTTATACGATGGTATATCACTTCCTTATTCATTCTGAATATATCCATAGACGCCATTTGTTTATTCAGCTTAATGCAATCATTTAGTATTGTTACCGGTGTTTGACCCCATTTCATATGAATATCGCTGCCGGGGAAACGCAATTTCCATTCGTTGTGATACTTTGCCCTTTTTGAAGGGTGAGACAAGGTTTCATAGGCTTCCTGTAGTTCCCTGAACTGCAAAACAGCGAATTCATTTCCTGCATTAACGTCGGGGTGATACTGCAGTGCCAGTTTTCTGAACTCTTTTTTAACCGCTTCCAGAGTGGCATTGGGTGGAATGCCTAAGGTTTTATAATGATTTTTGAAAGCCATAACCGGAGGAGCAAATTTCCCAAAAACAAACAATAGCGCCCAAAGAAAGTTTATATTGTTTACAATTACTAAACAGTTAATTTTATCGCATGAAAGATCTGTACAACCGCACGGAAGGAGATATCAATTTATCTGCCTCCCGCAATGCATGGTATAAAATAATTGACCATGCCGGAACCCAGCAGTATTTAAATGAAGATGCGCAATATTTCCTGCATCAGTCCATGTCTACACCCTGTTTGGATGTATTGCAGTCATGCGAAGGCATCTATATTACAGACCTTACCGGTAAGTCTTATATGGACTTTCACGGCAACAATGTACACCAGGTAGGTTACCGTAATCCGTATGTAATGGAAAAAGTAAAAGCACAGATGGATATATTGCCGTTTAGCCCCCGCCGGTATACCAATATCCCTGCTATTGAACTGGCTAAAAAGCTGGCTTCCCTTTTCCCTGGCGATCTGAACCGCGTATTGCTGGCGCCGGGTGGTACTTCAGCTATCGGTATGGCGTTGAAGCTGGCGAGGATCGTTACCGGTAAACATAAGGTAGTATCGCTATGGGATTCTTTTCATGGCGCCTCCTTAGATGCCATTTCTGCGGGAGGCGAACAGGTGTTCCGCAAAGGCATGGGTCCTTTAATGCCCGGCGTGGAAAGGATACCGCCACCCACTTCGTACAGGGGCGTTTTTGGTGACGATGTGAATGATGTTGTGTATGCAGACTATCTTGAATATGTAATAGAAAAAGAAGGCGACATAGGCGCTTTTATTGCAGAAACCATACGCAATACCGATGTGCAGATACCTTCAAAAGCGTACTGGAAAAGAGTAAGGGAAATATGCACACGTCATAATGTATTGCTTATTTTGGATGAGATACCCATTGCTTTTGGCAGAACCGGCAAGATGTTCGCCTTTGAGCATTACGGTATAGAGCCCGATATTGTTTGTGTGGGAAAAGGGTTGGGAGCAGGCATTATGCCACTTGCGGCTATGGTTGCCCGTGATGCGTATAATATTGCTACGGATGTATCGCTCGGGCATTATACGCATGAAAAAAGCCCGTTGGGTTGCGTAGCTGCAGCAGCCATGATTGAGTTTATTGAAAAGGAGCAGATCCTGGAGAAAGTGAATGCCGATGCCATATTTATGAAAAACGAACTGGATGCGCTCAAACAAAAGCATGCTTTAATAGGTGATGTAAGAGGCATAGGTTTGTTGTGGGGAATAGAGCTGGTAAAGAACAGGGACACGAAGGAAAAAGCGGTTGAAAAAGCAGAAATGATATTGTACGAATGCCTGGCCAACGGGCTGAGCTTTAAAGTTTCGCAGGGCAATGTATTGCAGTTGTCGCCGCCGCTGACCATAACCCGGAAGCAGCTAAAAGAAGCCATTGGTATAGTAGATGCTGCGATTGCAAAGGCAATGGGTAAATGATAAGAATGGACGTATCCGTTGAGTGAAAACTGTTTTTATTTTTGGAACGGAGTTCCGGAAGAACATAGGGTATACGAAGTCGGAGACATCGTACAGCGAGTTGAGTGAAAACTGTTTTTATTTTTGGAACAGAGTTCCGGAAGAACATAGGGTAGCTGCGTGGCTGCAGCAGCCATGATTGAGTTTATTGAAAAGGATCGGATCCTGGAGAAAGTGAACACCGATGCCCTGTATATGAAGGACGAACTGGATGTGCTCAAACAAAAGCATGCTTTGATAGGCGATGTAAGAGGTATAGGATTGTTGTGGGGAATAGAGCTGGTAAAGAACAGGGATACGAAGGAGAAAGCAGTTGAAGAAGCGGAGATGGTATTGTACGAGTGCCTGGCCAACGGGCTGAGCTTTAAAGTTTCGCAGGGTAACGTATTGCAGTTGTCGCCACCGCTGACCATAAGTCGGCAGCAGCTAAAAGAAGCCATTAATATAGTTGATGCGGCTATTGCGAAGGCGATGGGCAAATGATAATAAAAAGGAACTAACGCTTTTAACCGTTAATTCCTTTTTCTTTTTTTACTTAAAACCGGTTATTTTTTGCTTCCCAGCATATAGCCAAAAGAGAGTCCTGCAAACCTTGTGCTTACATTACCCAGTTCAGTATCGACATCGGAAATGTTGCTCAATCCATGCGTATAGTTGGCGCTTATGAAAAGGTTACTGGCAAACTGGTAACCCAGGGTTACATTTGCTCCCAGTTCAAATCTTTTAAGCACGCTTTTTTCTTCGGTTACTCCTTCCACTCCCTGTTTTTTGTACCAGTCTTCGGTGCCGTCATCACCTTTAAGTTTAGCAGACAACCCATAAGACAGGTTGGGTCCCAGTCCTAAAAAGAAACCTCCTGTTTTATACAGAAAATTAACAGGAAGGTCAATCGCGTACAGATTGATATTTGTTTCTGAACCGTATGCCGTGCTTTTTGAGTTGAACAATAGCTGGGGTTGAACAGAAAATGTTTCTGAAAGCGATATGTCGGCCACGCCTCCAAAATGAAATCCTGTTCCTAAGGCGGCCACCCTGCTCCACTCTCCATCGTATTTCGTTTTCATGGAAAATGTGTTTTGCTGGATGCCGGCTTTTACGCCAAACGATACCTGCTGGGCTTTAAGCGTTGCGCAGCTAACTGCAAGTGCAGTCATCAATACAAATGTTTTTTTCATTGATTTTGGGTTTTATGATGTACCAAAACTGTAATTTCCGGTACGAAAGCATGTAAACGGTAACGCGTGTACGTAATTGCATGACCCGGCTGTATAGCAATTGTAATTATCATAATTCAATTGTTCCTGTTTTTTCACGTACAGACATAACTGCTAAACTTTTTGTTACTTCGCTCATCTTATCGTATGCGCAGGTTAAACCGTATTATATCTAAAGCTTCTCTTTTTATGGTGCTATGCCTGGTAACGGAGTATGCGCATACCCAGCATTTTCTTCCGCCGTCTGATACCTACAGACCCGACAGGTTAAAAAAAGTGGTCATTACCGAAGTAGCCATAAGCGCCGCCGTAAGCATTGGGTTGTATTATCTCTGGTATAAAAAATTTCCCCGCAGCAGGTTCCATTTATTCAACGACAACAGGGAATGGCTGCAGATGGATAAAATAGGTCATGCTGCTACCGCTTATAATATTGGTGTGCTGCAATACGATATGATGCGCTGGTGCGGCGTAAAAAAAAATGACGCCATTGTTATTGGCTCTGCAACGGCATTGGGCGGGCTAACGATCATTGAGATCCTGGATGGGTTTTCAACGCATTGGGGCTTTTCAAAGGGAGATATGCTGGCCAACCTGGTAGGCACGGCTATATTTGCTTCACAGCAGCGCTGGTGGGATGAACAACGGGCAACGATGAAATTTTCTGCTCACATTTCACCTTATGCACAATACCACAGAAGCGAGCTGGGAAAATCCTGGACATCCCGCATACTTAAAGATTATAACGGACAGAGCTACTGGCTATCCTTTAATATAAGATCATTTTTACCTTCCTCGTCATCCTTTCCTAACTGGCCATCCATAGCATTGGGATATGGAGCCGATGGCATGATTGGCGGGCATACCAATCCCGACAGCATTAAAGGAAATCCTGTTCCGCATTTTGAACGAACCCGCCGGTTTATGTTATCGCCCGATGCCGATCTTTTCAGGGTGCGCTCTATTGCACCTGTAGACGCAGCCACTTACCTGCTGAAGCCTTTTAAATTTCCGGCGCCCACACTGGAGATCAATTCAAAGGGGAAGCTTAGGTTTTACGGCTTATATCACTGATAAAACCTGAGATGAAGCTGCCGCGTTTACTATGCGGATAAAGAAGGTGCTGAAGTCCATTCCCTGATCAAAGCTTCAATTTTATCTTCTGCATTGTAAAAAGAAGCTATTTTCCTGATCACGTTTTCAACCAGCGCATCGGGGCAGGAGGCGCCACTGGTAATAAGCAGCTTTGCAGGACTATGCTTCGGAAGAAAACCCGTGGTCAGCACTTCTTCTTTGGTATGAAAATTATAATGAAAGATCTTTTCTTTCGATTGGATCTTGCTTTCGCTGCTGATAAAGTAGGTGGGCAGTTTTTCTTCACATAATTCTACGAGGTGAGAAGTATTGGAACTGTTGTAACCGCCTATTACCAGCGCAATATCTGCATCTGTGCCCAGCATACCCGAAACAGCGGTTTGATTGTCATTGGTAGCATAACACAGCGTATCCCTGGTATCGGCAAAGCGTTCTGCTGTATTGGCTTCGGTTAGCCCGTAGTGCTGTACCATTACCTGCTTAAGATAGTCTGCAATGGCCTGTGTATCGCTTGCCAGCATGGTGGTTTGGTTTACAACACCTATGCGTTGCAGATCTTTTACCGGATCAAACCCTTCGGAATATCTTCCTTCAAATTCCTGTATAAATTGTGCTGCCTTTTTTTCGCCGGTGATGTATTTGGCCAGCTCAACGGTCTCGCTCATATCATTGACCACCACGGTGGGTGCATTGACTGCACTGTGCGAAAAAGTGGCACGCGTTTCTTCGTGGCGGGGCTTCCCGTGTATAACAATACTATAGCCCCTTCTGGCAATTTGCTCCGACCGGTTCCATACTTTTTCAACAAAGGGACAGGTAGTGTTAAAACGTTTGGTTTCGAGTCCTATATCGTGTAATTTCTTTTCAATATGAAGTGTAGTGCCAAAGGCCGGGGTAATAACAATATCATCGGCAGTGAGCGATTCAAAGGGCAATAATTGTTTCCCACGGGTATCCTGTAAAAACTGTACGCCTCTTTCCTGAAGGTCTTCATTTACGTGAGGATTGTGGATCATTTCGCTCAGCAAAAAAATCCTTTTACCCGGATTTTCATCAACCGTACGGAAAGCAATTTCAATAGCATTTTCAACACCATAGCAAAACCCGAAATGTCTTGCCAGGTAAATGTGTAAATCACCCAGGTCAAGCAGGGTTGGACTGAAATCTTTTTTCATCTTATCCTGCTGTTTACGCTTTTGTTTTATGGCAGAAATAAGCGGACTCCGGTATATAATAGGAACATTAAACTGTTTCATGTAAGGTCAAAATACAATATGCAAAGGTAAGAAGTTTAGCGTAAGCAAAAGAGCGGTGTAACTGTGAGTTTAAATGCTAAAAACCCAAAACAAAGGCACATAGGCACAATAGGAACATAGAGCACAATAGAGTAAACAAACTATGTGTATCTATCTGCCCCTATGATCCTATGTGTTAAAAATAAAATCCAAAGCACATAGGCACAGCAGGAACATAGAGCACAATAGAGTAAACAACTATGTGTATCTATCTGCCCCTATGATCCTATGTGTTAAAAATAAAAGCCAAA